>JARROQ010000012.1:0-56037 GCA_037383745.1 Sulfurovaceae bacterium | reverse complement strand
ATTGAAACCGAATCCTACGAAGATGCTCTTAATCTCATGGAGTATGGCGCTGATGTTTTACAGACAGATAAAATCAGCATTGAAGAGCTCAAAAAGATCATTGCTGTGCGAGATGCAAATTATCCCCACATCAAGATACTCGCTTCCGGCGGCATTCACAAAGAAAATGCCAAGGAGTATGCAAGCTGCAATCTAGACGGTATCATCACAAGCAAGATATATTCATGCGGCATAGCCAACCTCGGTACAAAACTCTATATGGAATGATTTATGAATGCTCTCTTGTGTATACGATTTTTATCTAGGAAATCTGATAAACATTAAAGTATGCAAAAAGATGCAATGCAATATGAAGTCATTATAATAATCTTACACTTTTTTGATACAATCTAAAAAAGTAAAGCGAGTTGCAATGACGAATGAAGAGAAATTAAACAAGATTGCAAAAAATACTCAAGAGATACTTGAGCTTTTGGGCGAAGATAATAGCAGAGAGGGGCTTGAAAAGACCCCGATGCGCGTTGCAAAATCTCTAGAGTTTTTAACAAGCGGTTATCATGAGAACCCAAAAGAGGTGCTAAATCAGGCGCTTTTTACTACGAGTAATGATGAGATGGTTCTTGTAAGAGATATTGAATTCTACTCTTTGTGCGAGCACCATATGCTTCCTATCATTGGAAGAGTGCATGTGGCTTATATCCCTGACGGAAAAGTGGTCGGGCTCTCAAAGATACCGAGAATTGTCAATATATTTGCTAGACGCTTGCAGATTCAAGAGCAACTTACAGAACAAATCGCCGATGCAATCAGTGAAGTCATCAAGCCAAAAGGTGTCGCCGTTGTGGTGCACGCAAGGCATATGTGTATGGAGATGCGAGGCGTTGAGAAGATAAACTCAACAACGGTCAGCTCAGCACTTCGGGGTCTTTTTAAGAGTGATAAAAGAACGAGGAGTGAGTTTTATAATCTCATCAATACACACACGCCTTCGAACTTTTAATGGTGTGCGGGTATAATACTCTTCTTAATTGCATCTTTATAAAACTTTAAGAATAATTAATGTAATATGGCTAAATAAGATAAAAATTGTCTTATTTAAGCAAAGAAAGGATTTTTTTGTATGAGAGTTTACCTTGATAATAATTCAACCACCATGGTTGATCCACATGTTTTTGAAGCTATGGAACCCTACTTTGTACAAAGATACGGCAATCCAAACTCGCTTCACTGTTTTGCTAGCGAAACACATCAAGCACTCAAGGCTGCCATGCAAAAAATCTACGCCGGGATCGGTGCAAACAATGAAGACAGCGTTGTCATCACATCGTGCGCGACCGAGAGCAATAACTGGGCACTTAAAAGTATCTACTTCCAGTATATCTTAACGGGACAAAAAAACCATATAATCGTAAGTGAGGTCGAACACCCAAGCATCATAGCAACAGCGAGATTTCTCGAATCTCTTGGCTGTAAAGTAACTTACTTGCCGGTAAATAACGAGGGTATAGTCGAAGCGCATACACTCAAAGATTTCTTGACAGATAAAACGGCGCTCGTCTCCATGATGTGGGTCAATAATGAAACAGGGGCTATATTTCCTGTCGAAGAGATGGCACAAATGTGTAACGAAAGAGGTATCTTGTTTCATACGGATGCAACACAAGCTATCGGTAAACTCCCCGTAAATGTTAAAGAGACCAAGATAGATTATCTTACGCTCTCAGCGCATAAGTTTCATGGGCCAAAAGGAGTCGGTGCACTCTACATGAAAAAAGGTAAAGAACTTATGCCACTCTTGCATGGCGGTGATCATATGGGTGGACTCAGATCGGGTACACTCAATGTTGCCGGCATCGTAGGTATGGGAAAGGCGATAGAACAAGCGGTCGATGCGCTTGATTTTGAGCTCCATGAAGTTAAAGCACTCAGAGATAGATTTGAAGATGCACTTTTAGAGATACCTGATACTTTTGTGGTCACGCCAAGAGAGAGACGATCACCCAATACAATTTTGATATCATTTAGAGGGATAGAGGGCGAATCGATGCTTTGGGATCTCAACAAAGACGGTATCGCGGCAAGCACGGGAAGTGCCTGTGCGAGTGAGGATTTGGAATCAAACCCCGTCATGGAAGCAATCGGTGCAGAAGCCGACTTGGCTCACACTGCGATACGCTTCTCGCTTTCAAGATTTACAACAAACGAAGAGATAGATTTTGTTATCGAGCGCGTTAAAGAAGCAGTGAAACGATTAAGAGCCATATCAAGCTCTTATGCGTATGCTCCAAAAAATCATAAAGATGAATTACATTAAAAGGACAAGAGGATGGGAATAGACAGTTTAATAGGCGGTACTATCTGGGATGAGTATAGCCAAAAAGTAACGGAACTTATGAACAATCCCCAAAATATGGGAGAGATTACAGAGGAGCAAGCCGAAGCTATGGGCGCGAAACTTATCGTTGCTGACTTTGGCGCTGAGAGTTGTGGCGATGCTGTGAGACTCTACTGGGCAGTTGATCCAAAAAGCGACATCATACTAGAATCAAAATTTAAAAGTTTTGGATGTGGAACAGCCATAGCCAGTAGTGATACGATGGCCGACCTGTGCAAAGGGAAAACTGTTGACGAGGCAGTCAAAATTACCAATATCGATGTTGAAAAAGCGATGCGTGACACCCCTGATGTTCCTGCCGTGCCACCTCAAAAAATGCACTGCTCTGTTATGGCCTATGATGTTATCAAAAAAGCAGCAGCACAATACAAAGGTATCGAGATGGAGAGCTTTGAGCACGACATTATCGTATGTGAATGCGCGCGCATCTCTCTTTCAACGCTTAAAGAGGTCATTAGGCTCAATGATCTTACCACTATCGAGCAGATAACAGACTACACCAAAGCAGGAGCATTTTGTAAATCCTGTATCAGACCAGGGGGGCATGAGAAGAAAGACATCTATCTTGTTGACCTATTGGCCGAGTATGAAAAAGAGAAAGTGCTTGCTAGCTCCCAAACAGCAGAGGATGTAGATTTCGCGCAGATGACCGTTGTGCAAAAACTTAAAGCGGTTGAGAGAATCATAGATGACAATATCCGACAAATGCTTGTGATGGATGGCGGGAATGTTGAAATACTTGATATCAAAGAGAATGGTTCCAATTTTGATATTTACATCAAATACCTCGGTGCATGTAGCGGTTGTGCGAGCTCAAATACAGGCACGCTTTTTGCTATAGAAAATATTCTACGAGAAAAACTTGATCAAAATATTAGAGTGATTCCTCTGTAAGAGGCATCACTTTCCAAAAATTTTTTTAGCTCCTCTTCCTATCAATCGAAATACCCAAACAACAAGATAAGCCAAAAATGTAAAAACAAGCGGGTGCCACTCGCCGAGTCCTAGTGCTCCGCCTTGTGGAAGTGCTTTTATCTGATCGATCGGGTGCGACATCCATGCTTCAAAATGCACCGCAACGCTTAAAAATAGAAATAGTATTATAAATATTGAGAGTTCTTTCTTCATAGTCCCGCCTTAAAAGATTGTGCAATAATACCAAAAAAGTATAAACAATCTAAAGGCGGAAGCTATTTTAGTGTTCTGTGTCGAGACTAAAAAGTTTTGTACCTACATAATAGAGTGCTAAGCACAATCCAAGACCACCTAAAGATATCATGATCTCAGTCGCACTTGGAAAATAGTGTATCCACTCAGGGGGAAGCTGATACTCTCGTATCTTCATCTCTTGAAGTGGTTTTAGCTGTGTATCGTGCACGAGGTTATAACGCATAAAGAATATCCCTACCATACCACTAAGTGAAGCAAAGAAGATTGCCTTATATGCACTTGCCTTGGAAGCAAGTATAATAGTCAACGGAATAAGCATCGCCAAAATTACCTCTGCCCAAAATGTCCAAGAACCAAGAATATGCTCAGCAACTTCTGCACGATTTGGCATACCACCATAGACATCCGTTAAAAATTTCCATGTAACGAAAAATATAAGGATAGATATCAAAAGTGCTTGTATCTTTGCAAGTCCGCCTAGCATCGTTTGTATCTCTTTTGGAAAACTCAGTTTATATCGAAAGCCCATCATTATATATGCTATAAAGACCCCCGTGATAAACGCGGTCAAGATAAAGTATGTCGGATAAAAAACACCGTTTGAGATCGTTCTGGCATTTAAAAATCCAAAAACACCACCAAGATTTGAGTGTGCAGCAAGACCCACTAAAAGACCTATAAGTCCAAATGTTTTTGCGCTTTTCATATCGTTTTTCAAAAGGAAAACAAATTCGATAATCATAAATGTGAGATAGAGCCCATAAAGTGTACCCATCCACCATATCGCACTTGTAAGTCCCGGGGTGAGGACATTATATATCATCATCGTAATAGGGTGGCCGATTTCAAAAGCGATAACAGCAAAACCGGCAACAATCGTTACGATAGAGCCAAAAATTGCTCTTTTTGATATCGCCATATAGTCCTTGAAACCAAATACATCGCCAAGTGATCCTACGATACAAAGCCCTGTTGAACTTACAACAAAAAAGATATATACCGCTATAAGCAATCCCCAAGGATGCATAAAATAGTTTTGGTTTTGTGCCAAGATTGCTTTTGAGTGAAAAATGCTCTCTTGTTCTGAGCAACTCACTTACCTCACTGTCGGGATCATCGATATCTCCAAATGTTCTTACTTTTGTAGGACAAGTATTTTGACATGCTGTCGTAACCTCTCCGCGAGCCAATCTTGTATCACTACAAAAAGTACACTTATCAACCGTTGTCGTTCTATCATCAACATATCTCGCATCATAAGGACATGCAACCATACAGTAGCTACACAAGATACATTTATCACTATCAACCTGCACTACGCCGTTTTTATCATAATATGTCGCGTTTGTAGGGCAAACATCTTGACACGGCGCATTTTCACACTGTTGACACTGACTTGGCAAAAATGCAGCTGAAGCGATATCAAGCTTTGGCCACTCTCCTTTTGGATTGTTTGAGCCAACCCAGATACGATGTTTATCAGCGCCGAGCAACACCCCATTCTCTTCCTTGCAAGCTATCTCGCAAGCTTTACAATTTATACAATTTTTATAATCAAGTACCATTACATAATTTGCCATATTACACCTTTCTTATCTCAACATTTGTCTCATGCATCGCCGCTGCCCCATACACCGGCTCGATGTTATCTTCGATAACTGCATTATCACATCCACCATTTTTATATGCCATGGTAAGTCTTTCGCTCTCTTCCCCGAAACCGTGGACAAAGAAAACGGTATCCGGTGCTATCTTTTCTGTCGGATAGGCTCTAATAATCGTCTTACCTGCTGCGCTACTCACTTCTACTTTATCTCCAAAAGCAATACCCTGCTCTCTGGCAATCTTTTCATTGATCCATATATAATTCGTATGCATAAGATCGTGAAGTGCGGTATTGTTCGAAGTCCCTGTTTGTGTAAATTGTGCATGTCTTCCTGTGAGCAGTTTAAATTTACCGCTTGGTACTTTAAAGCCATACTCATCTTTCCATGCTGGCATCGGATCGACACCTTTTGAAGCTAGGTTTGCCAAATTACACTCTATTTTTTTGCTTGGTGTTTTTGGAACTCCGCCATTGACATTATAAGACTTTTTATTTTCAGGATAGTATTGGAATTTATTCTCTCCTAACTGTTTATAGTATTTCTCCATATTAGGATAGAAAATGCCATGCTCTTTTAGCTTTTTGACAGCCTCTTCCCCATGCTTTGAAGCAACCATATGCTCATTGACCTCTTCTTGAGAGTGCTCGAAGACCTTCGTGAGATCAAATTCATCGGCATACATTGTTTCTTCTTTTTGTTTCGAGAGTTCTGCAAGCGTCATCGTGCTATTTTCATCAAGTTCACTTTCGGTTGCTGTTATCTCGTCTTGAAGAAACATATCATGCTTTTTCGTGATCTCAAAAAGCGGTTTCGATATCTTCTTTGTCAAGCCATAAAGTATCTCATTCACCGGTTTTGTATCATACATCGGCTCGATTACTTTATTTCTTTGAGCAATTGCAGGCTCCACACCACCAAAACTAAATACCGGATCGGTTCGCTCAAGATAGGTACACTCAGGCAATACGACATCGGCATACATTACGGTATCGCTTGGCATCGTATCAATCGCAATAACAAGCTCCATCTTTTTAAACATTTCAGCCGTTTTTGCCGTATTTGGCATATTGAGCATCGGATTATGTTTATAGATAAACGCTCCTCTTACCTTATAGGACATCACATTTTCTAAAAACCTATTTCTCCATGCAATCCAAGAACCGCCGCCACTTACGACAACACAGTGGTCATACCCGTCATTTTGCTTATTTTTATTGACAGCTCTCTCTCTTGCTTGGTAATACATAGGCACAACACCTTTATGCTCACCAAGTGGCAATTTACTTCCAAAGACCAAACCACCTTTAGTATCTATACCACCACTTAGTGCTTGAAAAATTGCCATAGCGCGTCTAAGCTGAAAGTCATTTTTTGAAAAGGTACTTCTTCTTCCTGGATAGTAGATTGCTCTTGGTGCATGTGCTGCAAACTCTCTTGCTATCTCATAGATATCACTCTCTTTAAGTCCCGTAATTTCTGCTGCCCATTTCGGCGTATAGCCACTACTGAGTATATGCTCTTTATAGAGATCAAAATCATTGAAATTGTTTGCAACATATTCTTTGTTGTAGAGCTCTTCATCAATCGTTACATATGTAAGTGCAAGCACAAAAGCAAGATCGGTTCCCGGCTTAATCCCCAACCACTTATCTGCTTTTGCTGCTGTATTAGTGAACCTTGGATCAACACAGATAAGCTTTGCGCCTCTACCTTTTGTTCTTTTAAAGATATCCATAGTATCGGGAGTTACGATAGCCTCAGCTCTATTTGCTCCTGCCATGATGACATACTCAGCATTTTCAAGATCGGCTTGTGGATAAGCACCCATAGTGACACCGTATGCAGATGCAACAGTTTGCAAACAGATAGAAGCATGGTTGAGCCAATTGGCAGAACCAAACGCTTCATAGAACATCTTAAATGTATGCTCGGCCATCCCCTCGCCTGCACAGAAAAGAAAACTTGACCTATTGTCTTCTTCTTCATCCAATATCTTTGCCATTCCCGGAAATTTATCTGTACCATTGAGTATCGCATCATATGCCTCTTCCCAAGAGACTTCTTTAAATTCACCCTTGCCTTTTTCACCCGTTCTAATCATCGGTCGTTTCAATCGATCCGAATCATAAAGCGCTTGTATCCCTGCATTGCCTCTAGGACAAAGCATATTTTTTGATTTTGGAAAGAGCGGATTTGGATCTAGCTTTACTACGACACCATCTTCAACTCTAGCAATTGCCGCGCATTTATTTACGCACATCTCACAAAGAGTCGGCACGAGTTTTGCCTCTTTTGTGCTTGTTTTTGTCATGACGGCAGCTGCCTCATGACTCCCATCTTCATTCCCCAATAATGGTGTCAGCCCTATAGTGCCTC
Organism: Sulfurovaceae bacterium; assembly: GCA_037383745.1. Lineage (GTDB taxonomy): Bacteria > Campylobacterota > Campylobacteria > Campylobacterales > Sulfurovaceae > BN30871. Next base: position 48,489 of record JARROQ010000012.1, on the reverse strand, counting down.
CACCTAAAACCGTCAGTGCTGCGCTTCCTTTTAAGAAGCGTCTTCTGGAAATCCCTACATCCATTTAGTCTCCTCCATATAGATAGATAATACAAGCTTACTGTAAAAAATTAAATAAATCTATACCGCCAATTTTAAGCTTCAAAAAAATTATACACGATTAATCTTATAACGAAGATAATTTAAATTAATGCGTCAGATAGCTTTATCTTATTTTACTTTAGGTAACACTATTTTCTCATTTAAAAATATTCCGTTTTCTAATCCGATATGACAGGCAAAACAGTTTGATTGTTTTTTAACTTTCGGATTTTTATAAATAGTTCTATCTATATCTTTGTGTGCATTTCTCCAATACTCTACCTTGGTGATGGACTTTGGAGCTTGCTCCGGCAAAAGTGAACGAAGTACTCGGAAGGAGACTTTATGCGTAGAGTTTTCGGCAGCATTTTCTTCAAGATATTTCAATATAGATACTCTTGCTTTTTTAGAGATATTTGCATCCGTAATCTCTTCGCCGAAATGGTTATCGAGCGTATCCATAATCCTATGCCATGATCTTTTCGGGAGCAAAAAAGGAGGATATATCTTATGGCAATCACCACAATCAACATAAAAAACACCATTCTCATTTTCATAATTAATCGCCGTGAAGACGCTTTTAGTTACTACATTATCATAGGTACTTATAACATATATAAAAAGAGAGAAAGAGATGATGATAAAAACATAACTTGCGATATTGCTACATCTTGTGATATCAGTGTCTTCTCCTTCGCTTTTTTTGTATCCTGTGAGCATAACAAATATCATACCCGTTTTATGATAGAACTGCTCAACAGAAACGCCGGCGATGTGGATAAATGCCCAAGCAACAAGTATATAGGAAAGATAGAGATGCAAATTATGCCATATATCCATAGTGGTATAATATTTTTTATTGAGGTAGCCAAATATTCCGGCACCGTCTTGTATCCCATAGAGTAGCGCACCGCTGATAACAATCAATATGCCAAAAGAGAGCACAATGATTGTATACCAGCTTGAAGCAGGGTTATGGCCGGGAGGGATTTTTCTATATCTATCAATAATCTTTTCTTGAAAATACCATTTAAGTTCGCGTAGATTAAATCGAAATGTATTAAAGGTTGCATACCTTGGTCCGATAAATCCCCATATGATACGGTAACAGAGCATTACCCCAAATATCCATCCAAAGGCTATATGGTAGTGAATATATTCTTTATAAAATGAAGTAAAAAAAGATGCAAAAAAAGAGAGTCCGATCGTCCAATGTATTATTCGGGTACAAATCGGCCAAACAAATACTTTTCCCTCTTTTTTGTTCATCGCTCCCCCGAATTATAAAATATTTAGTAGTGTATTCTATCATTAAAGTTTAAAGTTTAGAAAAACTTATTCCTCCAAGGAGGAGGAATGGAGGTATTTATTTGTTTATATTGAAGTTGTCGTAGATATATTGCGCCATAGCATCAGTATCATAATCCATACCTTTGTCTATGATCTTTTGCATATTATGCTCCATTATCTCATGTTCAGTACCGCCTGAGTGTCCGCCGATACCGCCCATTTTTATATCGGTAATTCCCGTTTTAAGCTCATAAACCTCTTGGTCATTGAGTGCAGGACCTTTCTCTTTTTTAACGCCTTCGCCTTTTTCTCCATGGCATTTTACACACATTTTTGCATACACTTCTGCTGTTGTATATTTATAATTTTTTACTTCATGTTTTGCATTGTTGTCATCACCACATCCACTGAGTGCCATCATCATAAGTATTCCAAAAAATATTGCTGCTGCTTTTTTCATATTCTCTCCTTTCATTATGCTCTACCCGAAAGCATACCATATTGCGTCATTGGTTTTAGTAAATATACTTTAAGCAACCACCATATCCATCGCTCTTGAGTCGGATCCAACGGGAATGAAGGAGTCGGTTTCCCGCTCCAATCAAACTCAGCCAACATAACCGTACTCAAGCTCGTAATAAGTGGGCAAACCGTATAACCACCGTACTCGGCTGTAAGCTCTTTGCCCTCCATGACGGAGATAAGATTTTCAACAACAACTTTATACTGTTTTCTTGCACTCCCGCCGGTTTTACCCATCGGAACAGCTGCGATATCACCTAATGCAAAAACATTAGGGTATTTGACATGCTGCAGTGTCTCTTTGACTACAGGCACCCATCCCTTATCTGAACCTATAGGAGAATTTGCTATCTCTTCAGCTGCCTTCATAGGAGGCGTTATATGCAAGAAATCATAAGGCACCTCAACTTTTTCACCTCGCGCGACCATAGAATACTCATCAAGCACATCATCATACTCACCTTTTTCAAGCCAGTGTTTATAAAATGTTGCTATCTTTGCTTGTGGATCAACGCCTATAAGATTATGTTTGTAGTTCCATTTCATATCACGTGCTTCGAACTGTTTAACAATCGCCTCATGATACTCAGGCACACCAAACATCTTACCACCGTTTGGATAGAATGTAAGTTCAGCGTTATCTCTCGCATCTGCCTCTCTGAGTCTTGCATCTGTTAGATACATGATTTTCTTTGGAGCCCCGCCACATTTGATAGGTGTATTCGGGTGCGTAAAGACACCTTGTACCTTTTGGCCGCTTTTGGCTTTTTCTATGAACTCTTGCATCAGCGTCCATGTATTGGTCGCTCCATTTGCAAAATAGATAGAGCCGATTCCGTTCTTTCCTATGGCATTTTTAACGGCACTATCATCACCTCTTGATGTTATGGAATCTGTGATGCCTAGCCCTTCAATCTGAGCAAAATCAAGCTTCAACCCTGCCGCAACAATCATATAGTCATAAGGAACACTTTGTCCACCACTTGTTTTTACTACATTATTGTCAGGGTCAAACTCTACAGCTTTTTCTTTAATCCAAGTTACGCCATCAGGCATAAAATCTTCCGTCATATACTCTGTATCACTATTTTCCCATACACCACCACCGACAAGCGTTTGCCCGGGCTGATAAGATGCTGATTTCTCATTTGGCTCAATGATAGTAATATCCGGCTCATCAAGCGATCGCATCAAAAGAGATGCTGCTGCGATACCCGAGAGTCCGCCGCCGACAATCAATATTTTTCCTTTGGCCGATGAACTTGCTTTGGCTTCTGTTACAGCGCCGCTACCCATCATCATGGCAGCTCCGCCCAAACCAAACATTTTCATAGCATCTCTTCGTGATATCCCCTCTTCTTTGAGTATGGCATCGATTTGCTCTATGCCGTCATTCAAAAAACTTTTATCCAAAATTCCCTCCTTAAGTCTATACAAATAGTAATATTTTCAGACTAAATTATAACGGATTACTCTCTAAATATATTTAATTATTACAAATAATAATATTTTTTTAGTTATTTATATATAAAAGTAATATTATCTATAATTAATTGTAATTTTGTAACACCCCTAAAAATATTTACATCAATTTTATAGATAAAATCTATCTTTTCCCCTGATTCTATAGGCTCTTTTGCCCTAAACTCAATGGCTTCAAAAGTGTGCTGATCTTGTCTTAAAATGTACCGCATATGCTCTGCATTTTTGCCCATTGATGATGCGCTTAACACCTCAATACTCTCTGCAAAAAATCTCGGATAAGGATTTGCTTCTCCAAAAGGCTCATATTTTTTAAAAATATCTGTAAGAGTAAAATCAATATGCTCAAATTTTAGATTGTATATATATTTATCTCCTAGATTATCACCTGCACTCTTTACATAGCCCTCTTTTAGCTTTTCTATAAAAAATGGGAGATTTTTTTCCATTAAGCTAACGCCGATAGCAAAAGTATGGCCTCCAAACTTTTCCAATACGCGTTCACAATATCGCACGCTCTCAAAAAGATTACACGCTAGTGATGATCGTCCGCTCCCCTTTAAAAGAGTATCACCGCCTTTGCATAAAACGATAGCGGGCTTATCAAAATGTTTTGCCAATCTTGCTGCAACGATACCTATAACTCCTTCGTGCCAATCATCTTTATAAGCAACCAAAATAGCGTCATCAGGGTTTAGAATGTGGTGTAAGGATTCTTGAAAAATCCTCTTTTCTTCCTCTTTTCTCATTTCGTTTTTTTGCACCAATTTTTGCAGACACGCTCTTGCTTCATGAATATTAGGGCTTCTTAAAAAGTTCACGCCTAGCGATGCATCATCCATCCTGCCTGCACTATTTAAAAGCGGCGCGATTAAAAATGATATATCTTCGGATGTAAAGTTCTCTTTTTGAAAATGTTCTTTTAGAGTGTGCGCAAAAGCACGCTCGTTTTTTTCAAACTCCTTAAGACCAGCGGTTACTATGGCTCTATTGATATGCAAAAGCGGCATCATGTCCGCAATGGTTGCAATAGCAACTAAAAGCAGATAGGATCTAAGTTCAATCTCAAGCGAGAGCTCTTTTTTAATGCCGGCGATAAGATACCAAGCAACTGTAGCACCGCATATATCGGGATAAACAAAATCACAATCATCACGCTTTGGATCAACGATACTAAAAGCCTCAGGAAGTGCCTCTTTTGGGGTATGGTGATCGGTAATTATAAGCGTTTTATTGTTCTGCTTGCACCACAGAGCAACATCGTTAGCATTGATGCCATTATCCACAGTGATGATAACATCATGCTCTTGTAGTGAAGAGAGTATCTTTGTAGAGAGTCCATAGCCATGTTCAAACCTATTTGGAATAAACCAATCAACCTCATAGTCAATCGCATCAAAAAAATCGAGCAAAAGTGAGGTTGCAACCACTCCATCAACATCATAATCGCCGACAATAATAATCTTTTCACGATTACTGATAGCCTCTTTTATCCGCAAAGCACTTTGTGTAAGATCTTTGAGACTATGGGGAGCCGGGAGGTCACTAAGCGTGAGAAATCCTCCGCTACTCTCAAACCTTTTTTTAAGTTTTTGCTCTATCTCTTTATATATCTCTAAAGACATAAGAGATTAGATCTTCATGCTTGCTTTGATAAATGCAAGGATTGCAAGGTTCGGGTTTTGGAGTCTAGAGGTAAATTCCGGGTGGAATTGAACCCCTAAAAACCATGGGTGATCAGCCACCTCTACTGCTTCGATAAGGCCATTTGATTCACCCGTGACAATCATGCCGTTTTTTTCAAGCAACTCTCTATATTTTGCATTGGCCTCATATCTATGACGATGACGCTCATGGATGATATCTTCACCGTATGCTTTTTGCAAGTTTGAGCCTTTTTTTGTCTCACATCTATATTCACCGAGTCTCAATGTCCCGCCAAGAGGCGATTTGGTAGTGCGTATCTGTTTATTGCCGCTTGAGTCGATAAACTCATCGATAAGATAGATCATAGGATTTTCACAAGTTGCATTAAACTCTGCAGAATCTGCCTCTTTTAATTTTAGAACATTTCTTGCATACTCAATGATAGCAAGTTGCATTCCGAGACAGATTCCAAGAAATGGAATTTTATTTTCCCTTGCATATTTGATAGCAATCATTTTACCCTCAACGCCTCTTTGTCCAAATCCGCCGGCGACTAAAATACCGTCACAGTCTTTAAAATGTTTTATGGGGTCATTTTCATGTTCTAGCTTTTCACTATCAATCCACTTGATATTGACTCTACTGTCTAGATTTGCTCCGGCATGCACAAGTGCTTCAGTAAGCGACTTGTAGGACTCTTTAAGATCAAGATATTTCCCTACAAATGCAATACGTACTTCATGTGAAGGCATAATAATCTTACTGACAAGATTTGTCCACTGCTCCATGTTGGGTTTTATCTCACCGAGATTGAGCTGTTTAGCTATCGGTTTGAGTATATTTTGTGAGAGTAGATTGAGTGGAACTTTATAGATAGTCTTCTCATCAATCGCATCTATAACACTCTCTTGATCAACATCACAGCTATAAGCGATTTTTCTTTTGAGCTCTTTTGGCACCGGTTGTTCGGCCCTAAGGATTAACATATGCGGTGATATACCGATTCTTCTAAGTTCTTGGACAGAGTGCTGTGTAGGCTTTGTTTTAAGCTCCCCTGCGACTTTTATAAAAGGCAACAATGTTACATGGATATTCATCACTCTCTCAGAGCCTAATTCATGTTTTATCTGCCGAATCGTCTCTAAGAATGGGAGTCCTTCTATATCCCCTGTTGTACCGCCAAGCTCTACGATAAGTATATCTTTGCCTTTGCCGGCTAAAAATATACGCTCTTTAATCTCATTAACAATATGAGGGACGACCTGTATAGTTTTACCGAGATATTTCCCTTTTCTCTCATTTTCAATCACTCTTTTATAGACTTGACCTGTTGTAAAGTTGTTATTTTTTGTCAAAGAGGTATCGATAAAACGCTCATAATGTCCAAGATCCAAATCGGTCTCGGCACCGTCTTTTGTTACAAAAACTTCACCGTGTTCTAGCGGGCTCATGGTTCCCGGGTCTACATTGATATAAGGATCGAGCTTCAATATCCCAATCCCAAAACCTGAATGCTTTAAAAGTGTTGCGATACTTGCTGCACTTATCCCTTTACCTAAAGAACTAAGAACTCCACCTGTAATAAATATATATTTTGTTTTTTCTGAAGGCACACTCATCCTTACATAACAATTGGCATAATAATAGTTATAAAATTATCATCTTTTGCAATGAAAGGTAAGTTAGGCTCATTGAATTGCAATTCGAATTCGTTTTTTTCAATCTGTGTGATAAAATCTAAAAGGTATCTACTATTAAAATTTATCTCAAATTTTTCATCGAATTTTGTCTCTACCTCTAACTCGGTTTTTGCTTCAACATTTTCGCTACTGAGTGAATTAAAGATAACAACATCAGGAAGTATTGTCATTTTGATATCTTGAGAAATAGTTGTGATCATTCGAATCGTATCAATCATATCTTTTCTAGGAAGTACGAGAGTCTGTTTTGTAGTTTTTGGAACGATGCGATCATAATCGGGATATTTTCCATTGATAAGTCTTGAATAGAAATAGAAATTATTATCCTCTATAATAAGATTTACCTCATCATAAAAGATATCTATTTTGTCTAAAAAGAGTTTTTGTATCTCCATGATTGCTTTTTTTGGAATGATAAGTGAGAGCTCTTTTTCACTTTTATTCTCTATTGTTGCAATGGCAAGTCTTCTTGTATCTGTACCAACTATATCGGTATATTCATTTTTTATACTCAATAGAGCACCATTAAGTTCAAACTTTGGATTGTTTGTATCAATAGCAGGAGAGATTTTTTTAAAGCTTTGAATTAAACTCAATGAATCTAAAGAGATTTGAGGTTTATTTTCTGTTTTTGGAAAAGCAGGAAAAGAGGTTACATCAAAAGTTGGAAGTTTAAATTTAGAGTGTTTTTGTTTAATAATAAGTGTATTATCTAGAAATTCTAAAGTAATTTCATCATCTTTTAACATTCTGACAATATCAAGTAGTTTTTTCCCGTTGGCTGTACAACTACCATTTTGTTCTATAGAAAGATTATCGGTTTTAATCTCCAAACCAATCTCAAGGTCTGTTGCTTTTATAGAACAGATATTGTCTTGAGTTTCAAATAGTACATGAGATGTTATTTGACTAGCATCTTTTTTCTCCAGAAAGGGTTGCAAGTTTACTAGTATAGATTCTATACTCTGTTTTTGCACTTTCAACTTCATCGTCTCTCCTTTATATAAAAATTAAGGTAGTAATAGTAGTAGTACTTGATGAATATGTGAAAAGAGTTTTAATCTCCTTTTCCAACGGAAATTTTTGATCAAGGTTCAAAAAATATCTATTCACATAGTCTCACTTCTAAAATTATATCTTTTTTTGTTTCATTTTTCTTTGGTGTTTATTTTATTTGATAACTCTTCAAGAGTAACTTTAAAATTTTCATTGTTATCAATGATCTCATTTATCTTTCTCATAGCGTGACTGATGGCAGTATGGTCTTTCATTCCAAAATAGACGGCAATTTGCGGCATCGAGTTTGGTGTAAGATTACGAGCTAAATAGATCACAATTCTTCTTGCATTTGCAATGGCTTGTGTTCTTTTTTTAGATTTGATATCTGAAGGCTTTATATTGAGTTCTCTTGAGACAACCTCTACAATATGGTCGATGGTGATATTTTCTCTCTTTTCTCGTATTTGATCTTTGATAGCATTTTGAGCAAAATCAAGTGTGATTTTTTGATTGAGCATTGAGCTTAAGGCATTGAGTTTTATGATAGTTCCTTCTATCTCTCGAATGTTATCTCCCATATTTGTTGCAATGTAGTTGATGATATCGCTGTTAAGTTTGATACCGTCGAGCTCACATTTTTTCTTGATAATCTCTATCTTTGTTTCAAGTCCCGGAGGTTGGATATCGGCCATAAGCCCCCATTCAAATCTACTTTTAAGCCTATCAACAAGTCCGGCAATCTTATTTGGTGGTCGATCAGAGGTGATAACAATCTGTTTTTTTGCATTATAAAGCTCATTAAAAGTGTGGAAAAACTCCTCTTGCGTTTCATTTTTTCGGCTTAAAAATTGGATATCATCGATAAGCAGTAGATCACATTCACGAAATTTTTCTCTAAATCTATCCATCGTTTTTGATTGGATGTGTGAGATAAAAGAGTTCATAAACATCTCAAGAGTTGTATAGATAACCTTTTTGCCAAGGGAGACTTGATGATTGCCAATCGCTTGGAGCAGGTGCGTTTTACCCAACCCTACCCCGCCGTATAAAAAAAGAGGGTTATAGATTTGTCCGGGTTTATCGGCAACACTTTTAGCAGCAGTGTATGCAAACTGATTTGAACTTCCTACGATGAAACTATCAAAGATTAAAGAGGGGTTGAGGTAACTGCTTTTTTGTTGATTTTTATCAACTGCTTTTGTATTTTGTACATCTACTTTTATTGTTGCGTTGCTGTTTTCATTTATAGAGATGTGAATTTCCGGTTTGATACCGCTTTGAAGCTCAAAAAGATGCTCTAGGGTTTTTTTATATTTTGTATTGACCCACTTTGCGACGATGAGATTGGGCGCAAAAAAATAGGCAAGATTGCTTCTTGATCTTTTCGTATCATAGATAAGTTTTTTTATATATTTCTCATATTCATTGGCAGGGATCTCTTTTTTGAGCTCATTTAAGACTTTTTCTCCAATGTTCATACGGCACTCCATAATTTTAAAACTTAATGTGAATAACTTTCAATATTTTATCTAAATTTAGTTAATATAAGGGTATAAAATCAAGTTGAACAAAATTGTTCACTATGTGAAAAAAGGTGTGAATGAATATACTTGGAATAGACCCGGGAAGCCGTAATTTAGGGTATTGTATACTCTCATATGATGGCGTGAAAATTTCTTTAGTAGAGGCAGGTTTGCTTAAATTAAAGAGTTCCTGCCTTCAAGAGCAGATAGTAGAGCTTGTAGAGGGGCTTGATATCATCCTCAAATCAAATAAAATAGACGAAGTTGCTATAGAGGATATATTTTATGCATTTAATCCAAAGAGTGTTATAAAGTTAGCACAATTTAGAGGTGCACTCTCTTTGAAGATACTTCAAGAGGTGGGATATTTTTATGAATACACTCCACTTCAGGTAAAAAAAGCAGTTACCGGTCACGGGAAAGCAACCAAAGAGCAGGTTGCTTTTATGGTTAAAAAACTGCTCAAAATTCAAAAAGAGATAAAACCGCTTGATATCACAGATGCTATGGCCATTGCACTTACACATACCCAAAGAGTAAAGTTAAGAAAATAGGATATAATTTTTTAGGAGAACAGAATGAACAATATTTATGATCTTATCATCATCGGTGGCGGTCCCGGCGGTATTGGTGTAGCAGTTGAATCCAAGATACTTGGAATAGAAAATATAATGATTATAGAAAAGGGCTGCAACCACTCTCAAACAATCCGTAAATTTTATAAAGATCAAAAAAGAGTCGATAAAGATTGGCAAGGCAAAAGTGTTGAGCTTATCGGAAGTATAGATTTTAAAGATGGGACAAAAGAGTCTACACTGAACTACTTTGATTCCTTGCTTGATAATCATTTGATTGAAGCGAAATTTAATTGTGAAGTTGATAGTGTTAAAAAAGAGAATGGGATTTTTGAGGTGATTAGCTCAGAGGGAACATTTTTGGCTAAAAATGTCGTGATAGGTGTAGGAAGAATGGGAAAACCCAATATGCCATCCTATACCATCCCTCTTTCGCTTAAAACGGTTGTAAACTTCAACCTTGATAGATGTAGCAACGGCGAGAATATACTCGTTGTAGGAGGAGGTGATAGCTCTATTGAGTATGCTTGTGAACTTTCAAAAACAAATGAGGTGACGCTTACATACAGACGAGAGATGCTCACGCGCCCAAATCCTACAAATCAAGAGATGTTTTCTAGTTTTTTAGAAGATGAGCGCTTAAGCGCAAAATTTGGAGTCGATATTCTCGGGCTAGAGAATGAGCGCGGTAAAATAAAAGTCTCTTTTAGCGATAACGATGTCAGAGAGTATGATAGAGTTATCTACGCAATAGGCGGCTCAACGCCTGTAGATTTTTTAAAAAAATGCGGCGTTCCCCTCAATGAGAAAAATGAACCTATCTTTGATGCAAATTACCAAACGCCCACAAAGGGTCTTTATATCGCAGGTGATATAGCATTTAAAAGTGGGGGCAGTATCGCCATAGCGCTCAATCACGGCCATAAAATAGCAACTGATATTTTAGCAAATAGTTAAGGTGCCGGGGTTTCGTCCTTAGCATTCTTTTCTACTCGAATCATCCGTTTTTTAGGTGCTTCAAACTTTTTCTTATAGTTTTGGCTTGTTGACTCCCAGATGATTTGATCATACATGTAGATATCATAATCAAAATAGTCAAGCCCGTTTTTTCTATTGACGGTAAAGTAGACGATATGCACAGGCACACTCTTTTTTAGGTTAATCGTTGTGGGTTTATCGGTTGCTATAATCTCTTTTATTTTATTTTTATCATATTTTTTTGTGGCATGCTCAAGGAGATAGCTAGTAAATGTAAAAGGATTCTTTAGGCGCATACAACCCGAGCTATAAACTCTATATCTTCGAGAAAAGAGACTTTTGTTGTCGGTATCGTGTAGATAGACGGCGTATCTGTTTGGAAACATAAACTTGACTCTTCCAAGCGCATTGTTATCACCGGGGTATTGCACAAACCTATAAGGGACATTTCTTGTACTTTTTTCATACTCAGCTATATCATCGACCGTGATCTTGACCTCTTTGTTACCGGAGAAGACTCTTATGTTATTCTCTTTGAGGTAATCAGGATGTTCTTTTAGGACACCGATGAGATCTCTTTTGATAAGACTATCGGGGATTGTCCATGTTGGATTGATGACCATATACTTAATCGCATCATTAAAGATAGGCGTAGGTCTATCGATTCTTCCGACGACCAATTTTGTATTGAACCGTTTTTTGCCATCTTTGTAATAGTTCATCTCATAGTGTGGGATGTTTACCTCAACATACTCATCCTCAAAAGAGTTTGGATAGATTTTAGTTTTATCTAGATTAACGATGATGCTTTGGATATGCTTTTGAAGGTCTTGGTTCATGTAGTAGTTTGTTACTTTTTCTACCGTTCCGGTTTTTTCTATGTTATAGCGATCTTGATATTGTAAGACAGCTTTTTTAAGAAGAGGACCAAAGCCTTTTGTAATCTTCACATTTTTTGGGTAATCCCCTAACTCTCTTAAAAGCGTTTTAACAAGAATGACACGCGCTGACGAACTGCCCTCTTGTAGATCCTCATACGCATAAGGAATCTCTTTAAATTTATCCATCGCTTTATATTTTTTATAAGTATCGATAAGCGCTAAGTATCTTTTTTTGAGTGGCAGTTGATTTTCTAGGTACGCCTCTATTTTATTTTCATTAATTGCACGAATGATAGGCGCAATGCTCGGAAAAGATTTTCCTTGTAGTTCCCAATTTGATTTTATATCTTCATCATCTTTAAGCCGTGCTATCTTTTTTTGAACAAGATTCCAATCAACATCGCCGACAACGACAAAGTCAATAAGAGAGACAAAACTGTTTGTAAGAGCCACATCAAGTCTGCCATACACCGCAGCCTTATTTTTTTCAGGCACTTGATTGTTATCAAGATAGTAGAAGAGTTTTTTTATGCTTCCTTGCCCAAAACTTTTTTGCTTATAATTGAACGTAGGGTTATTGAGCGCACTTAAAAGTTGCGAGAGTCTCTCTCTTTGTGAGGTGTTTGTCCATAGTGGCGCATAATTGTTTGTCGCATAGATACTTCTGACTATATTTTTATATTTAGAATCATTGATTTTTTTATTAAGTGAATAGCGTATTTCATTTGAAACAGAATTGAGAGCTATTTGATTTGAAAAAAGAACAGTTGCAAATATGAAAAACAAAAAAGGAACAATTCGCATAAATCTCCAAAAAGAGTCAATTTTTTTCTCTAATTATATGTTAAGTCTATTAAACTTGCATAATGATAGGTCATTTTTGAGGATAAATTTTGATAATTAACATATTATTGATAGAGTTGCTTTGCATTTTATCAAAACTATAACAGGCTAATCAAGGCACTTTAAGTAGAAGAATTTGTGAAAATCAATTAACAACTTAATATATTCTAATTAATTTTATTTTTTTATATTTTTGATATAATTATCGATACTTAACGACCATAAAGCTAGCAATGAAGGGGTTAGATGCGTATATTAGTGATTTTCTTTTTTGTAATGACTTCTTTTTTGGCGGCTGATTACAAGACAAAGAACTCTTACAGTGTTGACGAGCTTATAAAATCAGCGGTTAAAACGCACCCGAATATCAAGATATATGAGCAATTACTTAGAGGTTCAAGTGCAAGAGTAGATACAGCAAAGTGGTCCTATTTCCCTACGCCAAGAGCAAGTGCATATAGGACAGATAATGGTGAGCAGGGGCTTACATTGGCGTTGAGTCAACCACTTTGGACAGGCGGTAAGCTCAATGCCAAGCACGATGCTGCAGTTGCTTCGGAAAAAGCATCGAGATTTGAGCTTAGAGAAAATGCTTATATCTTAGTGCAGACCCTCATTGGCACAGTCAAGTCGTATCTTGAGGCAAAAGGGAGTGTTAAATCTCTCAAAGATGGACTTGATGAACTCAATGATTTGCGTGCCATGCTTGAGAGAAGGATAAAGGCCGGCGTCTCTTCAAGGGCTGATCTAGAGCTTTTAAAATCGAGAATTTATCAAGCCGAGAGTGATTTGAATTATGCACGCTCAACAATGAACTCTGCCCTTTCTCAGATGGAGCTTTTAACAAACAAACATTTTGCTGAAAATATTGATATCTATAGTAGCAGGCAAAAAGAGATGCTCAGCCCTGTCAATTACTATGTGGACAAGATGGTGGAGACGCACCCCGCACTTAGAAAGTTAGAGGCACAAGTTGAAAATGCAAAGGCAGAAAAATCTGCGGCAAAAGCGGCGATATGGCCTGACCTCTCCGTTGTCGTTGAGAAAAGAACGGCAGGAACAGATCCTTTTGATAGTGGATACAATAGCGATACGCAAGTATATCTCTCTTTGAGTGCGTCTCCGGGTGCTGGTCTCTCGGCATATTCGGGCGTGCAGGAGGCGGAAGCTAAAGTGATGAAGCTTGTTTATGAGAAGGAGTCCAAACAGAGAGACTTGACCGATGCGATACGCTTTGCATACAACGATTACACTTCGGCACTTTATAGATTAAAATCTCAAAAGAGTAACATAGATGCTTCAGCAAAGGTTATGGCGTCGTATAAAAGATTGTTTTTGGCCGGCAAGAAGCAGTGGCTTGATATGGTCAATACATCTAGAGAGCTTACAAATACAAAGATGGCCTATTCGCAACTCAATAGTGTTCTCATCAGTTCGGGTTACACATTGGAGCTTTTATCAGGCAACATAGATGTAACGGGCGGCATCTTAGGGGGCAATGCATCTTCTTCGAAATCATCAGAGATCCTTCGTGCCGAGAATAAAGCCCCTCTGAAGGATGTAGATGCAATCAAGGCGAAAGATGAGTACTATATTCAGATCGAATCGGCAGAAAATAAGGACGAAATCATCAAAAAAGCACAAGTAGCAGGGTATAAGAGTAATCTTATTGGCGGACGGTTAGTTATAGGGCCTTATTTGGACAAAAAAGAGTTGTATGAAGATCTCGGTGTTGTTAAAGCGGAGGTGGATAAAAATGCATCACCGATTAAATTTAAAGATAAAAATAGTTTGGAGCAAAAAAGATGAGTATATATAATGATGCGAAAACACAAAGAGACGATCTTGATTGGTTGATTAACTCATGTTTTATTCCTCAGTTTGCCAACTCAAGAATATCAAAATATGAATATGAAAAATTTGACAATATGGCACTCGAGGAAGCACGCCCCTCTAAAGAGTTTACGATGGAGCTTTATGAAAATCTCTTTAGTTCATACAACCTTAAAGCACCGGAGTGGACGAGTGAACTCAACGAAGATATGCTTCCTGCGATTGTATTTATTCCTGAGATCGGGCTTAAAATAGTTTTAGAAAGAGTAGGCGATGGGACATGGAAATGTGACAGTCCTGAGGGGATAAGATATTACGATATCTTCCTGCCAAGTTCTATATTTGCTCCGGTTAGAACTGAGAGGGGCGGCACAAAAAAACGCTCAGCATATGAGATGTTTAAAACCATTGCACTTGATCAAAAGAAGTTTATTATGCAAGCGGCTATCGCAACTATCAGCATCAATATTCTAGCGCTCTCTTCCTCATTTTTTAGTATGCAGGTCTATGATAGGGTTATCCCAACCAAGGGATTATCAACACTTGTCTCTTTGGCGTTTGGTGTATTTATCGCTATCTCTCTTGAGACAATCATAAAGATATCAAGATCGGTTATCTTAGACCATGCCTCAACAGATATGGATAGAAGGTATTCGCATGATATATTTAGCAGGTTTTTGAAGGTTCGTTCTGATGCATTACCAAAAAGTATAGGAACGCTTTCGGGACAGTTACAAAGTTATGCTTTCGTGAGAGGCTTTATCTCTTCGGCTGCTCTTTATATTGTCATAGATTTTCCATTCGTTTTGCTTTTTATCTCTGTCATTATTATGCTTGGTGGTTTTAGTATGGGGATGATTCCTCTTGTTTTCTTGATTGTCTCTTTGATCACTGCATTGAAATATAAGGGGAAGATAGAACAGCTCACCAAGGACTCTACCTTTGCTTCGCACAAAAAATTGGGCGTCTTAGTAGAAGCAGTTGAGAACTCAGAAAATATCAAAGCAACAGGGGGGTCTTACTCTATCCAAAACAGATGGAATGCTCTTACTGAAGATGTTATTCATGATGATATCAACATAAAACACTACACAGAGAGAGCAACATTTCTTGCTGCTTTTTTCCAACAGATTAGTTATGTTTCGCTTATAGCTTGGGGTGCATATCTCGCTACGACAACAGATAAAATCACGATGGGTTCACTCATAGCTATTGCGATTATCTCAGGAAGGGTACTCGCTCCTGTTGCGCAACTTCCGGGACTGTTTGTGCAGTGGGGTAGAGCAAAAGAGGCTGTTGATAATTTGGAGCAGATATATCAATTACCGATGGATAATGAGGGCATTGAAAGACCGCTTATGCCTCAGCACATTGAGCCTACCTATGATCTTCAAAATGTAGTGTTTGCATATTCTGAAGAGTCAAGACCTATCAGCTTTAAAAGACTCTCTATTAAAAAAGGAGAGAGGATAGGGGTGTTGGGGCCAATTGGTTCTGGCAAATCAACTCTCCTTAAACTGTTATCGGGAATGTATGCACCACAAAGCGGAAATATACTGCTTGATTCAATTGATATGCAACACATATCAAGAGATAGGGTTTCAAGTATTGTGGGCTACTTGCCACAAAATACCAAACTTATCTCCGGTACGCTCAGAGACAATTTGTTGCTAGGATTAGTTGGTATAGACGATATGTCGATAATGGAAGCTGCCAAAAAGACGGGCTTGGATAAGTTGATAAATATGCTCCCTCAAGGGCTTGATACCTTGGTTCCCGAAGGCGGGGAGAGTGTTTCAGGTGGGCAAAAGCAGCTCTTTGCTTTGACAAGACTTATCCTTTGGTCGCCTTTGGTATGGCTTTTGGATGAGCCTACGGCAAACATGGATGATGCAACAGAAAGATATCTTTTGAAAGTGTTAAATGAAAATATCTCGAAAGAGCAAACACTTGTTTTGGTAACGCATAAACCGGCACTTTTGAGTGTAGTCGATAGACTTATTATCGTAACAAATGACGGCATCGTTGCAGATGGTCCAAAAAATGCGGTATTGCAAAAACTTAAAGAGAATCAACAAGTACGAGCCCAGCAAAAAGCACAAGGAGCGCCACCTTCACCGCAAGAGGCAAAAGCGGGTGTAAAAAAAGTTGTTGTACCAAAAGTAGCCCAAGCTAAAAAGGAGACAACAAATGAACCAAAATAATCTTCCTTACATGGTCAAAATGAATCCAACATGGATCGTCTACGGCTCTCTTTTTTTGCTTATCATACCATTTTTGATTTGGTCAAATATCGCCTCAATCAATAGAACATCCAAAGCTCCGGGGCAGATAGTTGCAACCGCTAAAACACAAGAGATACAAGCGTATGACGATGGTGTTATCGAGAAGATAGATGTAAAAGAGGGGCAGTTTGTTCATAGCGGCGAGATGTTGGTCTCTTTGCAAAAAGAGAGAGCAGAGGCTGCCTATGAGGATGCCAAGGCAAAAGTTGCGGCACTTCAAGCCACACTCGCAAGGCTCAAGGCTGAGGTTTTTGGCGGTAAGCCGGAGTTCCCTAAAAGCGTGCATGATTATCCCGAATTTATCTCTAACCAAACACAGCTTTTTCAAAGAAGACAACAAGCGCTCAATGACGAGATCTCTGCACTCAATGAATCTTTAGAGCTTGCCAATCAAGAGCTTACTCTTAATATGCCGCTTCTTGAAACGGGCGATATCGGCGCAACCGAGATTATCCGTCTCAAAGCAAAGGTATCAGAGCTTAAAGGGAAGATATCCAACGTAAGAAATAAGTATTTTCAAGATTCACAGACAGATATGACAAAAGCAGAAGAGGAGCTCTCAACAAAACTGCAAGAGTTTGCGGATAAAAAAATCACACTGGAGAGAACAGATATCTATGCGCCTATTGACTCTATCGTCAAAAATATTCTTATCACCACAAAAGGCGCTAGAGTAAGACCCGGCGATGTGATTATGGAGCTTGTTCCTTTTGGGGATCAGCTTATAGTTGAGGCGAAGCTAGAACCTGCAGATATTTCATTTATCAAAAAAGGGCAAAAGGCTGCTGTAAAACTTGATGCGTATGACTACACAATCTACGGAATATTTGATGGAGAAGTTATCTATATCTCTCCAGATGCACTCAAAGAGAAGACTGCTGATGGAGAGAGGAGTTATTTTACGGTTCGTATCAAACTTGATAATACAGAGCTTATATCAAAAACAGGGAAAAAGATAGAGGTGACTCCGGGCATGACAACCAATGTTGATATCATTACCGGAAATAGAACGGTGTTTGAGTATATTGCTAAGCCGATTATCAAAACCGTATCTGAGGCATTTCACGAAAGATGATTCTTTGCTCTTAAATAACAGAGCAGACCATTTTCGTGACTAAAAATCCACCAACTACAAGCCAAACAAACATAATAAGGGCTCCATAAAACGGAGCCGCTCCTGCAGTTTTAAAGTTTGCAAACTTTGTTCCCATACCAAGAGCCGTCATAGCCATAGTAAGTAAAAAAGTATCTGCGTAGTTGATCATCCCCACGATATTCTTTGGAATGATATTTAAAGAGTGAAAGCCTGCAACAACGATAAAATAAACAGCAAACCAAGGAATAACAAGTTTTACTTTATTTGATTTGGACTCACTCTCTTTTAGACTCAACCACAGCCCAAGGATGATAAGTAGAGGGGCAATCATCATCACCCGAGTCATTTTAACGATTACGGCACTATTTGCCATAATCTCAGGATGATTTGGGATAGAAAAAGGCACAGCAACAACTTGTGCGACTTCATGGATGCTTCCACCGGTGTAGATGCCAAACTCTTTTGGGCTCATGTGGAAGATGCTGCTTGGATTCTCAATTAAGAAGGTATAGAGAACAGGATAGAGAAACATAGATATTGTCCCAAAGAGGACAACCATAGATACGGCAATTGCCACTTTGTACTCTTGGGCTTTGAGAACAGGCTCTGTTGCAAGAACAGCTGCCGCACCACATACAGAAGCACCTGCTGCGTTGAGGATTGAGGTGTCTCTATCCATCTTCAAAAGCTTAACTCCTGCAAATATACCCAGTATAAAAGTTGAGCTTAACATTATAAGTGAAACCAGTGCCCCCTCGGCACCTACGGAGGCTATCTCTTGAAATGTTATTCTAAATCCATAAAAGACAATGGCAAACCGAAGAATCTTTTTGGCACTAAAGGTTATCCCTTTGCCCCAGCCCTTTGGTTCTATATGCCCCACGCTATTTGCATAGACCATGCCTAAGACGATACCTATTACCAAAGCAGACAAACCATATCTTTCTATAAAGTCAATATGTGATATAATTGTCGCCAATAATGAGAATAAAGCAACTAAAAAGATGCCCAAAATCATCCCTTTGTCTATTTTTTTAAACAAAATAACTTCCTTTTTTGCACTATTATAATTTTATAAACAAAATTATAGTTAAAATCTGTATAATAGTAAAATTAATAAATAATTTAATCATTATAAAAATAACTGATGCAAAAAAGGAAATAATATGAGTATTACACTAAGACAAGTGGAAATATTTTTGAATGTAGTCGAATTGGGGCATTTGACGAATGTAGCCAAGGAGATGGGGCTGAGTCAGTCGGCAATTTCAATGTCGATTAAGGAATTAGAGTCTGTTTTGGGGCGTCCTCTCTTTGATAGGATGAATAAAAAACTAATCTTAAATGAAACCGGAAGAGCTTTTTGTAAAGAGATCAAGCCGTTATATAAAAAAGTTCATGACATCGAACATGAGTTTCAAAATTCTGTAAACAAGGGGATGATCAGAGTTGGGGCAAGTACCACAATAGTTGATTATTTCATGCCAAGTATTGTCTGTGGATATATGCAAAGCTACCCGGAAGTTAAGATATCCCTTAAAGAGGGCAATACTAAAAAGATTGTTGATCTTATAAAAGATGGACAACTTGATGTGGGATTTGTTGAGGGGAGTGTCAAAGATCCTGAAGTTATCACTGAAAAGGTAGCATTGGATGAGTTGATTATTGTTACTGCAAAAGAAGGCTTTGAGGAGCCTTGCTTTATCGATTCTCTTGATTCACAAAAATGGGTGCTTAGAGAAAATGGAAGTGGCACAAGAGATACATTCTTAGAATGCATCAAGGGGAAAATCAACAACCTTAACATCTTTCTAGAGCTTGGGCATACCGAGTCTATAAAAAGCATACTTAAAGGCAAGGAGACATTTTCCTGCCTTTCAAAAGTAGCAGTCGAAGAAGATATTAAAGCAGGGAAGCTTTATCAGGTTCCTGTGAAAAAATTTGACTGCAAAAGAGAGTTTTCTATGGTTTATCATAAAGATAAATTTCATAGTGAACTTTTCTTAAAAAAGCGATACCGATTAATGTCCAATTAACATTAGTGCTATAGACTAATTTATTAATCGGAAGGATGCGGTGTAGATGCAAGTCAACCATATTAAGCTATTTCAAATGTTGCCAAAACATGAACTAGAATATGTTAATAAAGTAGTAAACATTTTACATAAAAATAAAAATGATACTATCTTTCTTGAAGGTGAAGATTCTGATTATCTGCATATGCTTCTCGAAGGAACGGCAAAAGTTTATAGGGTTGATAACAAAGGCAATGAGCTTTTGCTCCATAACTTCAAAGCACAGTCTCTGATTGCAGAGCTGGCTAACTTTGAGAATATGCGCTTCCCGGCTAGCTGCAAGATGATTACCGAAGGCTATATAGCAAAGATAAAATTTACAGATTTTCAAATATTGTTGCAGCGATATCCGGCACTGTCTATGCAGGTTATAAACTCATTGACTAAAAAAATGAAGTTTTTAGATACGGTTATTCAACAAAATCTTCTTTTGAGTTCACAAGCAAAAATAGCCAATTTTATCTATGAAAATGAAGATGTGTTTGTCGCTCAAAAACAACATCAGATTGCTTCAATGCTGTTTATAACCCCCGAGACACTTTCAAGAAATCTGAAAAAATTCAAAGAATACGGCATACTGGAAAACAATAAAAATAAATTTACCGTCATAGATAGAGAAAAATTAAAAGAGTTTTTTTAGCCCCTCTCTTTTAAAAAAGGAGCTATCATATTTATGCAAGTAATTCTTCTAGGTCTTTTTTGGCTTGCACTTGAGGCTCTTTTGGGTTATCGATAACATGGATATTAAAAGTATCGACTAAAAATTTTGCTATATCACTATTGATAAATTGCGGTGCCTTCGGTCCTAAATATATATTTTTAATCCCCAAACTAAATAGTGCCAAGAGTATAATGACAGCTTTTTGTTCCATCCAGCTTAGAACTATTTCTACAGGTAGATCATTGAGGTCTTTTACCCCTAAAGCATTCGCAACAGCTATTGCTATATGAACGGCACCGTTAGAGTCATTACATTGTCCTAAATCTAAAATGACGGTGTGGCCCATATTCTGGTGGATGAGCCCGGCACGTGTCAGATTTCGTTCCCGAACCTCGACGCCGACGCGTGGGAGCGCGGCGGTGGCGGTGGGGGTTCGTCGAGTGGTTCGCCGGGCTCTCTATACCGACCATATCATAGGTGTAGATTCTGTCTATGTAATTGTCGACTTTGGTAGATTTATCTCTAGGGACGATACAGTTCGTATTGACCACGATAGCGCCTTGCCATTTGCTAAAAAGTTCTGTTTGATCAAACCATGCCTTACCGATATTTCCCTTAAGGTTTTTGTATTCCCTTAAGTGGGGGTATCCGTGTGCCGGTAGCATCTCAGAATGCGTATAGACATTTATCTTTTCCTCCAATCCTCTCTCTTTTATCCTTTTTAGAAGCTCACTAAGCATATCAAGGTTATGTCCGCTTACTAAGATGGCATGTCCTTCAGCTCTGTTTTGTGTGATTTTTACAGGTGTTGGAACCCCGAAATGTTTTGTATGTGAATCGCTTAAGAGATCCAATACCTCAACGCCTGCACTTCCAAGTTTCATAAGCTGTGCTATATGTTCATCAAAGTTAAAATTGACATTTGTAAGCGTAAAATACATGCTCTGAGATATCACATCATCGATTTTTAAAAGTCTATCCCTATCTTCTTGGGAACCCTCATCGATAAGTTCTCTCGCGTGTGATCTATAAGCAGCCAACCCTTTTGCTCCAAAAATCATCATATCTTGCAATCTTGACTCAAGTGCACTTTTGCCGCAAGTGCCGATATTTTGACCGTTAGAACCACAGCCGCCAACCATGCTCATCTCGCATTGATAACAAAACATATCGATATCTTTACTCGCCACATCCTCTTTTTTACCACTAAACATATCAAACATTTTTACTCCTTTGTATGAAATGTAAGGTCTATTATATTTGCTATAAAAGATTAAATCATTGACCAATATCAATAAAATTGTATATTTTTGATTGGAATCAGCACAAACTAAACACTATTCTTTTATATTTATATTGTAAAATTATCCTAGAATTCGGCGTAAAAATAAAAGGATTAGATCATGAAGAAGTTTTTTGTACTAACAGTATTTGTTGTTGGCATTCTTAGTGTAGGTGGTGCTGCGGGTTTTGAGGATGGGCAAAAAGAGCTTGAAAAAGAGAATTATGCAAAGGCGCTCTCTATTTTTAAGGAGTCCTGTGAAAAAGGCGAGGCCTATAGCTGTAATGAATACGGTGTTATGAATTATAATGGTGAAGGGACTGCGGAGGATCCAAAAACGGCCTCTGAGTATTATGAAAAAGCATGTGAGCTCAAAGACTCTTTAGGATGCTATAATCTTGCAAAGATGTACGAAAAAGGAAAAACACTCAAGCAAGACTATCAAAAGGCTTATGACCTTTACGTGAAAGGCTGCAATGGAGGCGATGCACTCAGTTGTTTTAATGCAGGTTTTATGAACTATAATGAGACCGGTGTAGAAAAAGATTTCAAAAAAGCTTATATGTATTATGATAGAGCATGTAAGGGCGGAACAAAGGTTGGATGTAACAACCTTGGACTTTTGTACGATAGAGGCGAAGGTGTCGAGCGTGATCTCTATAAAGCTGTTGAGTATTACAAAGAGGCATGCGATGGAGATGTTGCTGTGGGGTGTTCAAATTTGGGCGGCATGTATGAGTATGGAGATGCAGTAAAAAAAGATAAAGATATGGCGCTTAAACTTTATAAAAAAGGGTGTGACCTTGGCGATAAACAAGGCTGCGAATACTACGGGAAGCTCAAAAAATAGGGCTATAGGCTCCGCGCCATTTCATAGTCTTGGGGCGTATTGAGATTGAGGAACTTATCTTGTTCTTCAAATGCAATTTCTTTCATCTTGGAGAGCTTTAAGAGATGATTGAGCTTGTGAATATCTTTACTAAAAAGTTCTTTTGCTAATGGAAGAATCGATCTTCTATAGACACCGCATAAAGGCTCAAGCCCGCTTGGGCTAAGAGCAATGAGGGCGTCATAGTCACTACTCTTTTGGGCTTGATTTTTGATTACCTCTATGATTGCTTTGTCCACAAACGGAACATCAACACTCAAAATAAACACACTATCGACATCTAGTGTTTCAAAAATGGATATTAACCCGGCAAGTGGTGAGTGGATGGGGTAGATATCTCTGATAATGGCAGCATTAAAGTCAAACTTCTCCTCTTTTGCGCAGATGTAAACGTTTGAAAATAGTTTTTCGAGCTTTCTATACTGGAACTCGCTCATACTTGCAAACCCTCTAAATGGCAAGAGCGCTTTGTCTTTGCCCTGACTGTAGAGCAAAAAAAGATAGCTGATAACGGCAGTATGATAGAGTGCAAAACTAAAAGCATGTAAAGATTGTGAGAGAAACACCATAGAGACATTTTGACCGAAAAGATAGAGCATAAACCATCTTAGCGCAGTGATTAGTGTCGTGATTTTTATGACTTGCAGCAAGTTTTTTTGAAGGAGTGGGCCCTGAAAATAGAGCATAACTATCTCGCAAATCACGCCAAATATCCACATCCATCGAATCATATCCAAGGATATGCCAATCTCGGATTCATAGATAGTAAAAAAGTTATAAAATCCTCCAAAACTCAACTGCATCAAAAATAGAGATATCCAAAGAGGAGCATATTTTATTAAAGAAAATGAGCTGTTGTGCTCCCCCTCACTTTTTATCTGTGAAGGGTGTTCCTTGCCTGCTATTGCACCAAAGAGGAGCATAAGTAAAGCAACTACGATAAGCGAAGCAAAGAGATGCTCCAAAGAGAGGCCAAGCACGATTGCCATAAATCCGATAGAGCCCCAAAGTCTTACTTTGCCATATCTGAGTTTTGATAAAGCCTTGAGCGATATAGCCTCAACATAGGGCAAAGATATCCCCATTGCCGCACCAAATATTAGATTTGCGATTAAGTAAAACCAAAAGTGCTCCATACTCCATGAAAAGAGTAAAACGCTTAGTAAAATCACCAAGAGTGAATAGAGATAAACTTTATAGTCAAGATGAAAGAGATGCTTAAAGATAAAGGGGGTTACGAAGCGCATCAATGCCGCCGCGGCATAAATGATACCCACATCGAAGGCGCTGTAGTCTAGATCACTGAGTATTTTCGGTAAAAAAACAATGTATATTCCGATGAGCGCAAAATAGAAGAAGTAAAACCCGCCAAGAAGGAGCGAGAGTGAGCGTACGTTATTTTTCATAAACAGTTGCTGTATTTGCTAGAAGATCATGAAGATTTTTATAATCTTTTCTAAAAAACATCATCATCCAACCAAAGATACTAAAAAAAGAGAGAATAGCAGCTAGGTTTCTAAAAATGATAACTCCTAAAGAGGGCTTTGCTTTTGTTGTAGTGTCGATAAGTTTTATGCCATAGGCTTTGTAGCCGGGAGTCTGTCCGGAAACATAGAAAAATATACTTTGAATTATAATCAGGGGAATGAGTATAGCGACCCACCCTATCATTTTGTGCTGAGCAAAATCTTCTCTACCTCCCATGATAAGATAGAAAACGATATACATAATTGGCATAAGAAGGAGAAAGCTATCCGTGATAAAAGCTTTTATTTTTATAAGAGAGTGAGCGTTATTATCTGCAACCACCTTGGGTGTTTCTTTGGTTTTTTGTTGCTTGATATTTCTAAATCTCTCTTTTTTTGCCATACACATCCCCTCTAGCAGGTTATTTTGGTCTCATTATATCGAAATCTCTTTTGCAAACCAATCAAGAAAAATAGGCAAAAAATGGTATCATTTTAAAAATTATTATTGGAGCAAGGGTGCTAAAAATATTATCTTCTTTTCTGCTGTTCATTTCTATTGCATTTTGTGCTCAACCTGACAATAAATTGTATGATGGGAATAATCTTCTAGATTATTATGATCAGATTGAACTTATACTTTCAGAAGAAACGGCTGAGAGCATAGAGGCAACTGAAAGAATCAAGAATGAAAAGGCACTGCTGCAAAAGCTTAAAGATATTGTAAAATCATCCTACGAAGAGCATGAAATTGGGGTAGAAAAGCTCAGCACAAAAGATATAAATCCAAACTCCGTTATAGCACTTTTTAATAAAATTGCCCTCTCTATAAAAAGAGTAAAACGACTCGATGCAAACCAGCAACGCATTCAAGACAAGTTAGCATATCTCAATAAAGAGATAGAAAACTCAACAACTGACGAGAGTGCAAATCTAAGACTATTTCAATTGCAATTTGCCTACTATAAGCTGAAACAGAAAAAAGACAAGAGTGACATAAAGGCATATAGAGCTTATGTGAAAAAGGCAAAAGAGGTCTTCTTGGACGCTGCAAGCAAGGTTGAGTTTAAGATAGATGAAGATTATAATGCTGTTTTGGAAAATGAGATCGGACTTTTGGATAAAAAACTTGTCGCGCTCAACCTCAATAAAGAGCGAGAGTTATTATCACAAGAAGAGGTTTCTAAAGAGCTCTTAATTAAGATAAAACAGTTACAAAAAAGACGTAATGCAAAGATTAAAGAGCTTATAGATAAGTCGATAATTGCAACGCTCTATTATGTTAAAAGTAATAACATCAAAAAGACGATAGAAACACAAGATTATATCGAAAAGCTTGAGGGAAAATTAGATAAAAAAAGCACTCTATACCATTGTAAGGCTGAGCTTTTAGAGGAGATCGTTACAAAGAGCACAAGCGCTTCTGAGTATATGCTTCCAAAATTTAAGAGTGCAATTTTCTCAATAGGCGAGCATATATCTTCTGCAGCTTCTGCACCACTTCTTGTGGTGGATGAGGTACCTATCAGCTTGCTGAGCATACTTAAAGTTTTTGCTATTTTTATCCTTGGAATACTTACCGCAAGACTCTATCTGTTCTTGATGTCTAAGCTTTACTCGAAGAGAAAAGATTCACCCTATATTTGGATAAAAACGATAGCCAATTTGGGCTTTATCCTCATCGTTTTTAGTGCTTTAGTGATAGCAATCGCAAGTATTGGACTCAGTATTACAAATCTAGCTGTCATCGCCGGGGTGATATCGATAGGGCTTGGGTTTGCGCTTAAGGGCATAGTCTCAAGTATGGTTTCTGGCATGGTGATGTTTGGAGAGAACTATATTAAGGTCGGTGATTATATCAAATTTGGTGCCGATAATATCGTTGGTAAGGTGATGGACATAGGTTTCCGTGCTTCTAACATAAGAACTATTGACAATATCCACATCATCGTACCAAATAGTGAATTGACCGATAATAGAGTGATAAACCTTACGCTTCACGATAGGATAAGAAGGATATACATCCCTTTCAAAGTGGGTTATGGAGAAGATATACCGCACGTAAAAAAGCTTATCATTGATGCTGTTATGGAATCAGACATCAAGCTGTTTAGAGAGCCGTTTCGTCGCAAGCCAAATGTTTGGATGCGAAGTATGGCTGAGAGTTATATCGAACTTGATCTCCTTGTTTGGATAGAAGGGTTGCGTCCTTCAACCAGATCAAACCTGCTTATACTTATCTATGAGACACTGCAGAAAAATGGCATTAGCATGCCTTTCCCTCAGCTCGATATGCACATTAAAAGAGACAGCAAAGAGGATAACAAAGATAACATATAGGAGTAATAATGCAAGAAATATATGAAAAACTAGGGCTTTTTTATGCGGGGAAGGATGTTGACAAGGAGACATTGCAAACACAAGAGATGCTCACGCTCATCAAAGATAAGAATTTTACCACACACGCAACTATTATCGGTATGACGGGTTCGGGGAAGACCGGTCTTGGTGTAGGACTCATAGAGGAGGCAGCGATTGATAATATCCCCTCTATCATCATAGACCCAAAAGGCGATATGGGCAATCTTTGCCTTACTGATCCTGCATTTTCTCCACAAAATTTTCTTCCATGGGTTAAAGATGAGGCGCGGCTCAAGGGGATAGATGCTGATACATACGCAAAAGATGTTGCAACGATGTGGAAAGAGGGCATTGAGAGTTGGCATCAAGATGCCGCAAGGGTTCAGAAACTACATGATGTTGAAAAGATTATCTGTACGCCGGGAAGTTTATCGGGAATCCCTGTTAACATCATGAGCTCCCTTGAAGTGCCGCCAAGTGAAGTGATGGAAGAGGCAGATATCTATGCGTCCTATCTTAAAACAACAGTCTCGAGCTTGCTTACGCTTGTGGGGCTCTCAAACATCGAGCCAAGTGAAAAAGAGCATATATTGCTGTCACAAATTATCTCAAACTTTTGGACTCAAGAGAAGGATATAGGTTTAGAGGACATCATCAAAGAGATTATCGAGCCTTCATTTGAGAAGATAGGCATCTTGCCTGTAGAGGAGTTTTTTGATAAAAAAAGTAGGTTTGCTTTAGCGACGAAGTTTAACTCTCTTCTAGCCTCATCCCACTTTAAAGTATGGTTGCAAGGCATCAATCTAGATATCCAAAAACTGCTCTATGATGAGCAAGGAAAGGCTAAGATCACGATATTTTCCATAGCGCATTTGAGCGATGAAGATAGAATGTTTTTTGTCTCTTTGCTTCTCAATCGATATGTGGGCTGGATGAGAAGACAAAGCGGTACGAGCGCTCTGAAAACCATCTTATATATGGATGAGATATTTGGTTTCTTTCCACCGACTAAGAATCCTCCAAGTAAAGAGCCGATGCTGACACTCTTAAAACAAGCAAGAGCATATGGTATAGGCGTTGTTTTGAGCACTCAAAACCCTGTTGATCTTGACTATAAAGGACTTGCAAATATAGGGACATGGTTTATAGGCAGATTGCAGACGACACAAGATATCGACAGGGTTATAGAAGGGCTAGGCGGTAAGATCGGTTCAAGTTTTGAGCGTGATGAGATACGCTCCTTGCTTTCAAATTTACCAAAAAGAACATTTTTTTATAAAAGTATTTACAAGGATGATCTCTCGCTATTTTCAACGAGATGGGTGCTCAGTTACCTCAAAGGACCGCTCAATAGAGATGATATTAAAGAGCTTATGAAAGATAAAAGAGACCTATATGAGAATACCCAAAGTGAAATGAAGATGCAGCAAGACTATGAGATTTTTGAGAGAATTGATGCCTCCATTTCTCAGTTTTTTGAGCCTTTATATACAGATACTAACCACTTTGATGCGACACTTGGGGCAAAAGTCGGTATCTATTTTTTGGATAGATCAAAAGGGATGGAGCATAAAAAAGAGCTTATCTTTTCATTGCCTATAAATGGCGATGAGACTTATATTGACTGGAGTCAGGCACAAGAGGACAATCGGGATTTCTCAAACTTTGGAGCTGATGCACCAAAAGATGCGCAATTTTCTAAATTGCCTGAGTGTATAAAAGAGGATAAATCTTTAAAAGAGGTATGTGATAGATTGCAAGATTGGCTCTATGAGACTCAAAATATGGAGCTTTATACATGCGATAAGCTTAAGCTCCGATCTGATTTCAATGAGGATCAACGCGACTTTACGGTGCGTGTACAAGATGTGCTCAAAGAGAAGAGAGAAGAGACGGTAGAGAAGCTTAAGGAGCGGTTTGAAAAAGATGAGAAAAAGCTTTTAGATAGGCTAGAGCGAGCAAAAGATAAACTTGCCAAAGAAGAAGCCGACACAACCAGCTCATTTTTAAGTGCAGGCATTGCGATCGTCAGTGCAATTTTAGGCGGAACTAGCTCTACGAAATTAAGCAAAGTTGCAACGGCCGGAAAAAGAGCATACAAAGAGAGAAATGATGTCAATAGAGCAAAAGAGAATGTCGAAGAGTTTGAAGAGGACATCCAGGAGCTTTCCAATACTCTCCAAAAAGAGCTTGATTCTTTAGAAGATAGCTTTACCGTGGAAAATTATCCGATAAACACTATGAATATAAAGCCAAACAAAAGAGATATAAGCGTTGATTTATGTGCGTTAGTTTGGAGAGCAGGACGCTAGTTTCTACTTCCAGGCTTTATGGCTTTACTTCCTGCTTTGCACAGTGGGCAATCTGCAGGATCATACATCTCGAAGCTAAAATCCTCAAGCGAAAAGAGAGGAACATCTTTTGGCAATTTGCAGTTTGGTTTTGCTTCACTGTTGCTGCCAACTCGCTTACAAAAGCCTCTATTTGCCAATGAAGCGAATGCTACAACATCTGCACCAAGATCACTGAGGATAGTAGCAACTTCCATTGCTGAACCACCTGTTGTTATGATATCTTCACACACGATTATCTTTTCGCCTTTTTTGACATCAAAACCTCTTCGAAGCTGCATAGAACCCTCTTTTCTCTCTGCAAAGATACTGCGAACACCTAGTGCTCTAGCAAGCTCATAGCCGGCGATTACACCACCAAGAGCAGGTGCGCAGACGGTCTCGACTGTGATGTTAGCCTCTTGAATGAGTTTTGCCAAGGCAACGGCAAGTTTTTGAGATGTTTGAGGATTTTCTAGCACCTTCGCGCTCTGCAAGTATCTGTTGGAGTGGTTCCCGCTTGAGAGGACAAAATGGCCCTCTAAAAGCGCTCCGGCATCTTTGTATATCTGTTCAATATTCATCCATTATACCTTAAGGATATCATCTTCTTTTACTTTGAGCAATTCGTCTATCTTGGCGACATGATTGTCTGTAATCTTTTGGATTTCATCATGAGCTTTTTTTGACTCATCTTCGCTAAGCTCTTTGTCTTTTTCCAGTTTTTTTACCTTATCATTGCTATCTTTTCTGATATTTCTTACGGCTACTTTTGCCTTTTCGCTCATAGCTTTTGCTTGCTTGACGATCTCGCCTCTCTGCTCTGTTGTCATCGGCGGAAAGAAAAGCTTTATCATATCTCCATCACTATTAGGGTTGACACCGATATTTGCTTCTTGTATAGCTTTTGATATGTCATTTACCATATTTTTTTCCCAAGGAGTGATAGCAATCGTAACCGCATCAAGGGCAATTACATTCCCAATTTGATTGAGTGGGGTAGGGGTTCCATAGTAGTCAACTTTGATGTTATCAACTATGTTTGTTGTTACTTTTCCTGTTCTAAGCGTAGAAAAATCTCTCTTGAGTGCCTCCAAACTTTTGTCCATATGCTCTTTTGTATAATCATATATCTCATTTACCATGTTTGCCTCCTTGATTGTTTGAAATTTTACCCTCTTTTAGCTTTAGAGGCAATCTCCTCTTTTTTGTTTTCCCAAACAGAGTGCCCAAAAGCTAAAATGATAAGCCCAATGCCTATAGTTCCGGTTAAGAGTTCGCTTATATGGAGCGTAATTTTAGCAAGCATGATAAGGGCGAGTATTCCTATAGCGTAGTGTGCGCCATGCTCCAAATATCTAAAGTTTGAGAGTGTTTTATGGGCTACAAAGTAGAGCGTAAGGCTTCTGACAAACATAGCCCCTACGCCAAGTCCTATCATAATGACAAAGATATTGCTGCTTATCGCAAAAGCACCGATAACGCCGTCAAAGCTAAAGCTGGCATCTAAAACCTCAAGATATAAGAACCCCGCTAAGCCATTTTTTACACTTTGTGTTGAAAAGAGGTCGTCAATCATTCCAAGAAGCGTATGCAGCAAAACCCCATAGCTATACGCCAAAAGAACTCCAAAGTCTTGCGTCAGGTGGCCCAAGAAGATACCTATGGAGATGGCTATTATAAGTTCAATGTTTGTTATCAGGGAAGCTTTTTTGATAAACTTAGAGCTTTCTAAAATCTTGATCCAAGCTATCTCTTTTGCCTCAAAGAAGAAGTCTAAAAAGACCATAAGTAAAAACGCGCCCCCAAAGGCAAAGATGTTTTGCTCTGTTGATTTGAGTGCGCTTTCATAGGCTTTGGGGTCATTTAGAGACATATTGAGCGTCTCAAGCATATTCATTCCGGTTGCTATAGCAACTATTACTAACGGGAAGATGAGGCGCATGCCAAAAACAGCAATAGGGATACCGAAATAGATAAATCTTTTCTGCCAAATTGGATCCATTTTACCCAATACTTTGGCGTTGACAACAGCATTGTCAAAAGAGAGAGAGATTTCTAGAATGATAAGTAAAAATGCTATGTAGACAAAAGCAAATCCGCCCAAAAGAAAGGCTATGCTAAGCCCTATTGCCATAAGTATAAAAGAGGTTAAAAAGTAATTCATTCCCGTATAATCCTCAAAGGCTGCATTTCTGCAAGATGTCTTTGAGAATTATATCTAAACTTTTATTGACAAGGATTTATCATATGGTTTTGATTGCCATAAAGATAGATCTCAACACGTCTATTGAGTGCTTTGTTTTTTCTTGATGTATTTGGAGCTAGCTCATTACTATAAGAACAACCGGCAGTTGCTACTACATTTTGGATGCCTGATCTTCCAAGTGTATCTGCTACGCTTGCAGCTCTATTTTCTGAGAGCGATTGGTTATAGGTATAGCTTCCATCATTATCGGTATGCCCTGCTATCTGCACGATTGTTTGTGGATAGTTTAAGAGAAGTTGTCCGATTTTTGCTACTTTTGTTTTTGCAGAAGGCTGTAATTTCGTAGAGTTTACAGCAAACATCATATCGTCTCTAAACATTACCTTAACATAGGTATTTGTTTTTGAAACAACGATATCATTCTCAGGATCAATCGCTGCGAGCGGATCATTATTGACTCCTGTTCCAAGTGCTCTTGCGATCTCATTGGCTTGTTGATCTAGACTATAGCCGATTCCTGCACCCAAAAGACCGCCAAGTGCTGCACCAACAAGTGCCCTTTGTCTTCTATCTGTACTTCCATGACCTGTGGTAGCGCCTACGACAGCGCCACCTACGGCACCTACGAGTGCTCCTGTTTTTGTTCTCATTTTTTCCTCCAAAGGGTTTTTTATCATTATATCTAAAGAAAAGTGATTTGATTGTGAAAAATTATTTTTTTGTAATTTTTTCTATCCACTCTTTGAGTGTTTTTTCAAAGCCAATGGAGTTTGTTTTATAGAATGTTTGTTGCCCTTTTTTATATACTTGCTTTACCCAACCTCCAAAATCATGCGGGTATTTATACTCGGGTGATTTTCCGGTGAGATAGTGTGGTGGATTGGTGACGCCATTTGTTTGTATCTCTTTTTGAGCTTCGTTGATTGCTTTGTAAGCACTGTTTGATTTTGGACATGAGGCAAGATAGATTGTGAGCTGAGCAAGGAGAATCCTTGCCTCCGGATAGCCTATCTTTTCGACAGAGCTTAAGATGCTACTTGCCAAAATAGCTGCGTTAGGATTGGCATTGCCGACATCTTCACTTGCTAAAATCGCAAGCCTTCTTGCTATGAAAGCCGACTCTTCGCCACCATCTATAAGTGCTGCGAGGTAATAAAGGCTTGCATCTATATCACTTCCACGCACACTTTTTATAAGTGCAGATACAAGGTCATAATGCATACTATCTTCTATGCTCCCTCCTTGCATCGCTGTAGGACGCAGGGAACGTAAGCTTTGTAAAGTTATAGGACTTTCTACCTCTTTAGCACTTTCAAGCAGGTAGAGCATGGCTCTAGCATCGCCTGAACTTGAAGCGATCAGATAATCCTTTGCAGCATCATCAAATGTGATCTTTTCAGCTTTACCCACTTTTTTTAAAAGACTCTCCATCGCATCTCTATCCAAAGGTTGCAACTCAAAAAGATAGGATCTTGATCGCACGGCAGATGTCAGTGAGTAGTAGGGGTTTTGTGTTGAGGCGCCGAGTATTATGGCTTGCGAGTTTTCCATAAACGGCAGGAGTGTCTCTTGTTGATTTTTACTTAGTCTATGTACTTCATCGATAAATATAAGAGGTTTCTGTAGAGCATTTGTATATTTGTGGAGTATTTCTCTAAGTTCTGCGATTTTAAAGCTTGTTGCATTAAGCTCATAAAAAGGCGCATCAAGATGTTTCGCGATGACTCTAGCGAGAGTCGTTTTGCCACATCCTGCAGGACCCCAAAAAAAGGAGTGGGGTATTTTTTGTTTCTCTATAAGAATTCGCAGAGGACTTTTTTCCCCAAGAAGTTTCTCTTGCCCTACTATATCATCGATGTTTTGAGGTCTATATTTTGCGATAAGACTCAAAGATACTCCTTATCTCTTGTTTTCTTTTGCCTGCGCTTTAAGAAATTTGTGAAGATCATCATACTCTTGTCGAGTAAAATATCTTGTTTTGTTGGTTGGAAGGTTGTTGAGCTCTATACCGCCAAAGGCCACCCTTTTAAGGTCAAGCACTTTGGCGTCAAAATGACCAAAAAATCGTCGAAGTTCTCTGTTTTTTCCCTCAGAGATGACGACGCGTAATTTTGTAAAACTTTTTCCTATCGAGCGTACCTCGTACTTCTCAAAAGGAGCAAAACTCATACTTACTATCTTGCTCTTTTCATGTGCGCCGCTTGAAGCATCTTCAAGCTCTAACCCCTCTTGCATTGCCTGCTCCATAGCCGGAGTGAGTGGTTTGTCTATCTTTATGTTGTAGCTTCTTGGAAGATTACTTTCCATGAGCGCTTCAGCTACTTTTGGTGTATCGGTGAGCATCAAAAGCCCCTCAGAGGCATAATCAAGCCTGCCAATGGGGATAAAGTGTCTATACTTTCCGGAGAGTTTATGGTAGATTGTGGCTCTTCCTCTGTCATCTTTTTTTGTAACAAGAACGCCTTTTGGCTTATTGTAAACGATAACAGTGACCTCTTTTCTCTTTTCAATAGCTCTACCCTTGACAGAGATTTTATCACCGTTTTCTACTTGATAGGAGAGATCGCTAATCGTCTCTTTGTTATTTCTCACCTCACCATTCCTGATAAGCTCATCAGCTTCTCTTCTGGAGTATTTTGTATTGTGAGATATGTATTTATTAATTCTCATTTTTTTACAGAGCCTTTGATTCCTGCATTGATAAGATCATGGATATGGAGTGTGCCAATTACTTTTGCTTCTTTATCTGTTACGGGGAGTAGTTGTATCTTTTTGTTTTCTATCTCTTCTAGTGCTTTACTTGCCAATGTCTGTGTGTCTGTGAGCCTATAGGGGTCTTTTGTAGCGTATAAAATTGCAGGCAAAGAGAGATCAAATTCCTCTTGAGCCAAAAATCTTCTAAGGTCACCATCGCTGAGAATCGCTTTGAGTTTTTCTTGTTCATCGACTATCAATACATTGCCCATTTTGCCCTCATTCATCACAAAGATAGCACTTTTAAGCGATGCTTTTTCATCAATAATCGGTAGATTCTCTGTCTGCATGATATCTTTGACTTTTATAAAAAGTTTTTTACCCAAAGAGCCACCGGGATGAAATGATGCAAAATCTTCTTGCTTAAAATCTCTTTTATACATAAGAGCAACAGCAAGGGCATCGCCTAATGCCATGGTAAGTGTCGTTGATGTTGTAGGTGCAACCCCGAGAGGACAAGCCTCTTTGTGTATCTTGATTGGGATAAAGATATCTGAATGTCGCCCTAGTGTAGAGTTTTTTGATGCACTCATGCCGATAAGGGTGATGCCTACTCTTTTGATGTGAGGAAGTATCTTCGAGAGCTCTTCGCTCTCCCCGCTATAGCTGATAGCAAGGAGTGTATCTTCTTTGCCAATCATGCCAAGATCACCATGGAGTGCTTCGGTTGGATGGAGGAAAAAGGAGGGCGTGCCTGTGCTTGCAAAAGTAGCGGCCATCTTTGCCCCAACAAGACCTGATTTGCCCACACCTGTTATGATCAGCTTGCCTTTTGTGTCATATATACTTTGTACAGCTTCTAAAAAAGAGTCATCTAAAGACTCTTTTGCAAGATTGAGCGCATGCGCTTCAATCTCAAGCGTCTCTTTTGCAGCTTGCAGCAGGTCCATCTTTCTCTCCTTACATTATGAAGATTGTCGGTATGATAAGCGGGTATCTCTTTTTGATTTTAATAACATGTCTTTTAACCATATTTCTTATCTCATTTTCAATCGCCTTATGATCATTGAGTGCTTCCGGTTTCATAGCGGTTAGCATCGTCTCAATCATAGCTGAAATATCGCCCGTGAACTTTTTGATCTCTCTATCGGCAACAAGACCATAGCTTGTAACAACCGGCTTACCGATTATTTTTTGGTTAGCTTGTGATATTTGAGCGACTATGTTTATGATACCATCTTCCGCAAGTTTTTGTCTATCGATGACAACATCATTCGCAATAGCTGTATTGTTTTGATTGTCGATATATATTTTGCCTGTTTTTACTGTTTTTACCTTTTTGAGGTATTTAGTGCTTATTTCGACTTGGTCACCGTCGCTCATCAATACGATATTTCGCTCATCTACCCCACAATCAACAGCAGTTTTTGCATGTCTTGTGATGTGATTATACTCTCCGTGAACAGGCAAGAAGAATTTAGGCTGAATGAGTCTGAGCATGAGTTTTTGCTCCTCTTGTGCGGCGTGTCCTGAGACATGGATGTCTGGAACATCTTGATAATGTACGGTACAACCGCCTTTGATAAGGTGGTTCATAAGTTTTGAGACGGAAGCTTCATTGCCCGGAATCGCTTTTGCGGAAATGATAACAGTATCGGTAGGCTTAAGTTTTATATGTCTATGTTCATCGGTTGCCATTCTAAAGAGGGCAGCCATCGTCTCTCCTTGAGAACCTGTCGTCACGACAAGAATCTCATGGTCCGGGTATTTGGCTAGCTCATGAGGTTCTATAAAATATTTTTCATTGATATCAACATACCCAAGAGCTCTTGTGACTTCAACATTCTTCTCCATGGATCTTCCGATAACGCATATCTTTCTATTGTATTTGATTGCAGTATCCATTGCTTGGTAGATTCTGTGAATATTTGAAGAGAAGGTGGACATGATGACTCTTCCCTTAGTTGTCATAAAGATATTGTCAAATGTTTTTCCAACAACACTCTCACTCTTTGTAAATCCGGGGCTGTGGGAGTTGGTGCTGTCCGATAATAGACACAAAAC
Source organism: Sulfurovaceae bacterium (assembly GCA_037383745.1). Classification (GTDB taxonomy): domain Bacteria; phylum Campylobacterota; class Campylobacteria; order Campylobacterales; family Sulfurovaceae; genus BN30871. Next base: position 12,723 of record JARROQ010000012.1, on the reverse strand, counting down.
ACCTTTATCGCCATAATATGCAAGTCTATGAAGATCCGGAGCAAGACCATCGATCGGAGTATAATCTATCTTAAAATCTCCCGTGTGGATGATGGTGCCCGCAGGTGTTTCGATAGCAAGTGAACTAGAGTCGATGATAGAGTGGGTCATATGCATCCACTCTACTTTAAAATCTCCTATCTCATAGCGCTCTCTTTTTGTAATATATCTAAAATAGCTACTATCATTTTTGAGTCCATGCTCATCAAACTTGCTCTGTATCATCGCAAGTGCGAGCGGAGTTCCGTAAATCGGGAATTTGAGCTCTTTAAAGAGATAAGGGACTGCGCCGATATGGTCTTCATGCGCATGCGTTATAATGATAGCTGTGATCTTATCTTTGATAGAGTGCAGATAAGAGAAATCAGGCACAAGGATGTCAACGCCGTGCATGGTTTCATCAGGAAAGCTCATACCTACATCAATAATGATTGCGCTCTTTTCTGTTTCGAGGACCGCGATATTGCCCCCAATCTCACCAAGACCACCTAGTGGCGTAAAGCGTACTTTTGATTGATTGTTGATGTCAATCTTTTTAAATGGATTCATTCTAATCTCTTGGACAGCTCTATTTGCCTCAAGCGATACATTCATCTCTTCGGTTACGGTAGCAGTATTCTTTCGTGCATTTCTTGGTTTGTTGAAGTTTTTTGTGTTCTTGTTGTTTTTAAAATCTTGAGGTTTCTTTTTTGGTTGTTCCCCGCTGTTTTCCCTAGCCGGATTTTGTCCTTGCTGTTGTTGTTGCGGGTTGCTGTTTCTTGGTTTTCTGTAGGGGTTTGGTCTTCTTTTAAATGGCTTTGGCTCGTTTGGCTTCGCATCATTTTGATTGTTACCGTTGTTCTGGTTGTTTTCCATCTATATATTCCTTTAGTTTGTAATAGAGTTGATGATAGATCTCCGTTGAAATTTCATGAGGCCTCTTATCGCTATTCATCTCAAGTTCATCAAATACTTTAAGCACCACATCTTTTGGCGCCAACTTTGATAGATTTCCAGAAAGTTTTTTTCTTGGTTGCATAAAAGCAAACCTCAAGAACTCTTCAAACCTTGTGTCGTTCAATGAACGCTCTTTTTCTATCAAAAGGACAGCAGATGTGACTTTTGGCGGCGGCACAAAAGCATGAGGGGGAACCTCAAAGCATATCGTTGCTTTTGCAACGGAGCTTGTGAGCACTCCAAGCGCAGAAAAATCTTTTTGCTGCACTTTGGCAGAAAATTTTTGCGCTACCTCTTTTTGCACCATCACCAATATTGATTGACACTTTGTGTCTCTCAATGCTTTTAAGATGATATGAGTTGCAATATAGTAAGGAAGATTCGCAACCAAATGATACTCTTCATCTAGCAGGTTTCCCTTTTCCCATGATGCCAACACATCACCACACTTGAGCGTGAGGATTTTTTGTTTAATCTCTTTTTCAAATGTATGGGCGATATGTTCGCACAGCCTCTTGTCAACTTCGAATGCTATGACCTGCTTGGTTTTCACAAGCTCTTTGGTCAAATCACCTAATCCAGGTCCAATTTCAACAATTTTTTTATCATCGTTGGACATCGATTGGACGATCTTTTCTATATAGCTTTGATCTTTCAAAAAATTTTGGCCAAACTTCTTTTGGGCAAATTTGGCTAAATCGGTTTTTATCATACTATAAGTAACCTTATTTTATTTTGAATTAAGCTCAAATAGCTTTTTTGAGTTTATTTTTGTATAATCTTATCATATTTTACTCCCCAAAGGTTTATATGGATTTTTTTGCAAAGAGAATCATTCCCTGTTTAGATGTTGATAGAGGTAGGGTTGTGAAAGGGATTAACTTTGTCGGACTTCGAGATGCAGGGGATCCTGTGGAGGTCGCTGCAAGATATAATGAAGAGGGGGCAGACGAACTTACCTTCTTGGATATTGGAGCAAGTCACGAAGAGAGAAAAACAATCGTTGATGTGGTCAAAGAGGTTGCCAAAGAGGTTTTCATCCCACTTACTGTCGGTGGAGGTATCAGAGAGCTTGATGATATCTATGCGCTTTTAAATGTCGGATGCGATAAGGTAAGTATCAATTCAGCAGCTATCAATAGACCGGAGTTTATCAGTGAGGCTGCCACAAGATTTGGTTCACAATGTGTTGTCGTGGCTATCGACGCAAAAAGAGTTGCTACAGGAGTGTGGCATATCTTTACGCACGGAGGTAGAAGAGATACAGGCATCGATGCGCTCACTTGGGCAAAAAGAGCCTATGATTTGGGTGCAGGAGAATTGTTAGTGACTTCTATGGACGCGGATGGAACAAAAGCAGGTTTTGATAATGAGCTTAACCGTAAGATATCAGATGAAGTAGATATCCCGCTTATTGCAAGTGGGGGTGCCGGGAGTATGGAACATATCAAGGATGCTTTTACTTTGGGGCATGCAGATGCAGCGTTGGCAGCTTCTATATTTCACTTTAAAGAGATAGATATCGGTGATCTTAAAAAGTATCTTAGGGCGAATGATATCCCCGTGAGAATATAAGATGATTTTTTTCAAATGGAGCATATACTCCGGTTGATAATCTTGTCTCGAGCGCTGATGATGTTTCACGTGAAACAATAGTCAATTCATCAAACTATATCACTACAGATAAAAAGCTTTCAAAGCACTACTTAGAAAAAGGAATAGGAGTTGAAAATATGGAATTTTACTCTGTTCTCAAAGTGGCAAGAGAGTTTGGAATTCCTGCAGGAGGAGTTTTTGTGGTGACGAATTATTGTGATGAAAATGCACATAGTGACTTTTTAAATAATCATAAAGAGGCGATGAAGATATTGGAGCGATATATGAGTGAGCATGCAAAAGAGTGGTTTCGATGAGTGTCAAAAAAGAGGTGCTTCTAGACTACACAAAAGAGGAACTGCAAAGTATGATTACTCCCTCTTTTAGAGCAAAACAGATATGGCAGTGGGTTTACCATAAGTATGTTGATGATTTTAAAGATATGAAAAATCTCCCAAAAGAGATGCAAGAATCTTTGTCCGGCAGATATATTATCAATCCTTTAGAGATCATCTTGGCGCAAAAGAGTATAGACGGGAGTATAAAATATCTCTTTAGACTCCATGATGGCCATAGTATCGAAGCGGTACTTTTGCTTATGAAAGAAAAAGAGTATCATGAAGACGGCTCCATAAAACACCATGAACGATATACCGTGTGTCTCTCATCACAAGTTGGATGCAAAGTTGGATGTGCTTTTTGCTTGACGGCAAAGGGTGGATTTGTAAGGGATTTGAGTGTTGCAGAGATAGTGGCACAACTTTTTATGATTAAAAAAGAGAATAGTATCGATGCAAATAGAAGAGTCAATATCGTCTATATGGGGATGGGTGAACCTCTCGATAATCTCCAAAATGTTGCCAAAGCTATCAATATATTTAGTGATCCTGATGGCTTTGCAATCTCTGCTAATAGGCAGACGATCTCAACAAGCGGACTCAGTACAAAGATAGAGAAACTCGGAAAACTTGATCTTGGGGTCAATCTCGCCATATCACTTCATGCTGTTGATGATGCATTGAGAGAAAAATTGATGCCGATAAACAAGGCATATAATATAAATTCTATCATGGAAGCTATAAAGAAATTCCCCATCAATTCAAGAAAGAGGGTGATGTTTGAGTATCTTATGATCAAAGATATCAATGACGATCTAGGCGCAGCAAAAAAACTTGTGAAGCTTTTAAGTGGCATAAAGTCGAAGGTAAATCTCATATATTTTAACCCCTATGAAGAGACAGATTTTCAAAGACCCGATCCTTCATCTATGATTGCATTTCAAGAGTATCTTGTAGCAAAGGGAGTTTTGTGTACCATAAGAGAGTCTAAAGGGCTTGATATTTCAGCAGCATGCGGACAACTTAGAGAGCAAAATATATAAATTTTAAGGGATAAAAATGGTTGGCGTTGATCTTGTTTTGTTGATAATTATCGTTTGTGTTGCAGTTGTAGGAGTAGGTTGGTTCATCTATGAGTCACGAGATTGATCTCAATATTTTGATTCTTCTCTTTGTGAGAGTGGAGTAATAAGTGCTTGCATTTTTGCAAAATCAATCTCACTTTCAAATGTAAAATATTCATCTTCAAATCTAAAATCAAGCTTGCTTGCATGTAGCATAAGTCGCTTCGCACCCGTATGATAAGCTCTCTCTTTTTCGCTTAAAACACCATCAAGATATCTATTGGCAGCACTGAAATCTACTCCATAAATAGGGTCACCTAAGATATGATGTTTCACGTGAAACAAATGGACTCTGATCTGATGCATACGACCGGTTTTCGGTACACATCTCACAAGCGTTGCATCCAATTCCTTATCATAAAAAAGCGGAAAAAACTCTGTCGTTGAGAGCTTTCCCTCTTCTTGTGTGATAAGCACTTTATGTTTATCTTCTGAAAAATCAATGCTCTTTTTGAGGCGTGTCGTGACACTCAAATCCTCTTTCATCTCTCCGCTTACCCAAGCAAGATATTCCTTTTGAACAGCCCTATTTTCAAATGCTTTCTTGAGCGCAATCTCAGCTTTTTTGTGGAGCGCTGCTATAAGGAGCCCGGAAGTTTCTTTATCCAATCTATGAGCTATATTTGCTCCATTACCACCGTGCCATCTAACGACATCTAGCATCGAATAGCCCGCTTCATGTGTATTTGGATGCACAAGGATTCCCGAGGGTTTATCGAAGATCATAAAGTCTCTATTTTTGTAGATCGGGCGAAATTCTTCTCTGCTTGATTCGCTCGGTTCAAAAACAGTAAGTGCGATCTCTCCTTCAATTTTTTCGCCACTATCTAGGAGTATTTTCTCTCCTTTTTGTGCTCTTCCTTTATGGATCAATCGTTGTGCCTCTCCTTGCGAGATGCCAAGATTTTTCATAATAAAAAGAAACAGAGCAGTCGGAGAAGAAGCTTGAAAACTCTTTTTGACGAATGGCATAATCTCGAAACCTTTAAACACAATTTGGCTACAATCATACACTAACTTTCTAAAAGCAAAGGGATAAAATGGTCGAGAGATATGCCAGAGAAGAGATGAGTAACAAGTGGAATATGCAGGCAAAATATCAAGCATGGCTTGATGTCGAACTTGCTGTTGTAAAGGCATGGAATAAACTCGGACTTATACCAGATGATGATGCCGAAAAGATCATAAAAAATGCATCTTTCAGCGTAGAGAGAATCGATGCAATAGAGGCTATTACTAGACATGATTTGATTGCTTTTACCGGATCGGTTGCGGAGAGTTTGGGGGAAGAGAGCAGATGGTTTCATTATGGAATGACAAGCTCTGATACTGTAGATACAGCAGTTGCTCTGCAGATGCGAGATTCACTGGAGTTGATTATCAAAGATGTTGAAATGGTGATGGGGTCGATCAAAAAAAGAGCACTAGAACATAAGATGACACTTATGGTCGGCAGAAGTCATGGGATACATGGAGAGCCTATCACTTTTGGGCTTGTGCTTGCTGTTTGGTATGACGAGATGGCACGACATTTAAAGAATCTCAAAGAGACTATGGATGTTATATCCGTGGGGCAGATTAGTGGTGCGATGGGTAACTTCGCCCATGCCTCTCTTGAGCTTGAAGAGATAGCCTGCAAAGAGCTTGGCCTTCAAAGTGCACCGGCATCAAACCAAGTAATCCAAAGAGACAGATATGCTCGTTTAGCTACGACTTTAGCACTGCTTGCAAGCTCTATAGAGAAGTTTGCCGTTCAGGTAAGACATTGGCAAAGAACGGAAGTCTATGAGTGTGAAGAGTTTTTCGGTAAAGGGCAAAAAGGGAGTTCGGCAATGCCTCATAAGAGAAATCCGATACTCACAGAAAACATCACGGGACTAGCCAGGATGATTAGAGCGTATGCTATACCTGCTATGGAAAATGTTGCGCTTTGGCATGAGCGAGACATTAGCCACAGCTCTACAGAGAGATTTTGGCTTCCGGATAGCTTCATTACGACTGATTTTATGCTCCATAGGTTTAACAGCGTTATAGCAAACCTTACCGTAATGCCCGAAAATATGATGAAAAATCTCAATCTCACCGGTGGGCTTGTCTTTTCACAAAGAGTACTCCTAGAGCTCCCAAAAGCAGGTGTGAGTCGAGAAGATGCGTATAGAATCGTGCAGAGAAATGCCATGAAGGTTTGGGAAGAGATACAAAAGGGGAGATCACCACTCAACGAAAAAGGCGAGAGCCTTTATTTGCAGTATCTTTTAGATGATAAAGAGCTCAGAGAAAAACTCTCTGAAAAACAGATTAGAGACTGTTTTGATTATAATTATTATACAAAAAATGTTGACGCGATATTTCAAAGGGTATTTGATAAATAGTAGATTAACAATAGCAACACTACGCTAAAAAATAATCCCTCTAAGGATTTATTTTTTAGCTTCTTCTAAACTTCACAAAATCTATGTCGGAACAGATATGAAACAAATGGTCAATATAATACGATTGATATTGATTAAAAACAAGGAGAAGATAATGAACAAGATACAAATGTCGATAGTTGCCCTATTGTCACTCAGCACAATTACATTTGCCGGAGGGTTAAAATCAGAAATTATGCAGCCACCCGTAGAGCCTATCGAGGTTGAAGAGGCTCAGCCGAGTCCATTTTATATCGGTGGAGGTTATAGTTATGTAGAGGGAAGCGATAAGAATGATGATCCATCTACTATTGGGTATACTTATGATATAGATGCTGATGGCATAATGTTTCAAATCGGCTATAAAATCAACCCATATATAGCTATAGAGGGAAGATATACTGTGGCAAACGGAGCTGATATTGATGCCTCTTTCCCTAATGCCGGAGATGCAGATATCACAAATATAGCAATCTACGCTAAACCGACATACCCTATCGGAAGAGTTAACATCTACGGATTGTTGGGATATGGTAAAACAGAAGTGGATTATAGCTCTAGTGGGATAGTGGCAGATTGGGATAAAAGCGGCTTTCAATGGGGTGGTGGTGCTAACTTTGAGATAACAAGCCATTTTGCCGTATTTGCAGATTATACAAGATGGTGTGATTTTGATGAAGCATCAGGAGCTTACACTACAACAAGAGAAATGGATGCGATTACCGTAGGTTTGACCTACACCTTTTAACTTTGGGTAGATAATTGTTGTGACAGATATCTTTATCTGCCGCAACAATTGGACCAATCTTAAGAACTTATAATACTATAATAAAATCTTATACATAAAATAGCTAAAAATCTTCAACTATTCAAATCATTTAAAGCCAATTTTGAGTAAAATCTATACTAAATATTGTGTGCAAAATAAAGTTAACTCTCAGCAATAAAAGATTCAAAAAATAGGAGCTAATGTATGATCAGAGTAGTTAAGCGAAACGGCAGAGTTGAGACTTTGGATGTAACCAAGATTCAAAAGTACACTGCAGCGGCAGTTGAGGGACTTGAGGGCATTAGTCAAAGCGAACTCGAAGTTGATGCAAAACTCCACTTTAGAGATATGATTAGTTCACAAGAGATTCAGCAGACACTTATAAAAACTGCCGTTGATAAGATTGACTTTGACAAACCAAATTGGACTTTCGTGGCTTCTCGCTTATTCCTATACGACCTCTATCATAAAGTTACAGGTTTTACGGGGTACAACCATCTCAAAGAGTATTTTGAAAAAGGAGAGAAAAATGGGCGTATTGTCATTGGGCTTAAGGACAAATACAATCTTGATGACCTTAATGATTATATAAAGCCGGAGAGGGATCTCCAGTTTAACTATCTAGGCATCAGAACACTTTATGATAGATATCTCCTTAAAGATAAAAAAGGGAGTCCTATAGAACTTCCACAACACCTCTTTATGGCTGTTGCTATGTTCTTGGCGCAAAATGAGTTTGACTGCCAAACATGGGCAAAAAAATTCTATGATATTTTGAGTAAGTTTGAGGTAATGGCAGCTACGCCGACGCTTTCAAATGCTAGAACTCCGAGACACCAGTTGAGTTCATGCTATATAGGCTCAACACCAGATAATATAGAGGGAATTTTTGATGCCTATAAAGAGATGGCTCTTCTTTCAAAATATGGAGGCGGTATAGGCTGGGATTGGTCACTTGTAAGAGGTATGGGATCTTATATTGATAGCCATAAGCACGCAGCTGGCGGTATCATTCCATTTCTGAAGATCGCTAATGATGTAGCAATTGCTGTTGATCAGTTGGGAACGAGAAAAGGAGCGATTGCCGTATATGTCGAGCCTTGGCACATAGATATCAGAGATTTTATAGATCTTAAGAAGAACTCTGGAGAGGAGAGAAGAAGAACACACGACCTCTTCCCTGCTCTTTGGATCAATGATCTTTTTATGAAAAGAGTAGAAGCTGATGAAAATTGGACGCTTTTTGATCCATTTGAGGTTTCTGAACTTGCCGAATTGCATGGCGAGGCGTTTGAAGCAAGATATCTTGAGTTAGAAGCGAATGAGGAGATAACAAAAGAGGTTATCTCGGCTAAAAAGCTGTGGAAAGATGTGCTTAGAAGTTATTTTGAGACGGGTAACCCCTTCTTGTGCTTCAAAGATACTTCAAATAGAGTCAATCCAAACAACCACAAAGGAGTGATTAGGAGCTCCAATCTTTGCACGGAGATATTTCAAAATACAAATCCAAACTACTATAAGACGAGAGTAACTTTTGAAGATGGAACAATAAAGGTTTATGAGGAGAATCAGGAGGTAAAGGTCGATAGCGGTATCGTAAAACCTGCCAAGAAAATAACAGCGCTTGATACTATAGATGGTAAAGCAATCATGGTAACCGATAAAGAGATGGAAGATGGCGATACAGCGGTTTGTAACCTTGCCTCTGTGAATCTCTCTCGAGTCAATACACCTGAAGATATAGCAAGAGTTGTGCCAATTGCCGTGAGAATGCTCGATAATGTGATTGATCTTAACTTCTACCCACTACTCAAAGTAAAAAAGACAAATCAAAAAACACGCTCAATCGGACTTGGTGTTATGGGTGAAGCACAGATGCTTGCCGAGTCTAAGATAGAGTGGGGAAGCCATGACCATTTTACGAAGATAGATGAGATTATGGAGTCTGTATCATACTATGCTATCCGGTCATCAAGCGATCTCGCACTTGAAAAAGGTGCATATCCGCTTTATGAGGGCTCTAACTGGTCAAAAGGGGTATTCCCTATCGATAAAGCAAATGAGAATGCGTGTAAACTTGTTGATCGTGGTGGACTCTTTGGTTATACGCATGATTGGGCTGCACTCAAAGAGAAAGTCAAGAGTGATGGGATGCGAAATGGATATCTTATGGCGATAGCGCCAACAAGCTCTATATCTATACTCACAGGAACCACACAAGCTATAGAGCCTATCTATAAAAGAAAATGGTTTGAAGAAAATCTCTCAGGACTCATACCGGTTGTTGCGCCAAATCTTTCGCCGGAAACTTGGCAGTACTATGTTTCAAGCTATGAGCTTGATCAAAGATTGCTTATACGAGCAGCCGCGATTCGCCAAAAATGGATTGATCAAGGGCAAAGTCTCAATATATTTATCACACTTGATAAGGCAAGCGGTAAATATCTTAATGATATCTATATGGATGCATGGAAATTTGGGCTCAAATCGACCTATTATCTCCGCAGCCAGTCACCTGAAAATGCAAAAGAGGAGACAGGCATAGAGGATAGAAGCTTAGAATGTGTAGGATGTCAGTAATCTTACACAATTTCTTCACGCAAATTAAATAGAATACACTTAGAAAGTTTAAAGGGTGTTCCCCCAAGCACCCCTTAATGCGTTTTGGCGACTTTCTAAGGTAACTTATATTATTCGTACATCCCCCAAAGTCTTTATATATTTAAACGGTTGCCTTCCTCCTCCCCCAAGGAGGAAAATTCTTTAAACTTAAAAACTATCCCAAAGTTGTATAATCATGCATCTATATTTTAAAAGGAAATTTAAATATATATGACTCCTGATGAGTTGCGCATCATATCTTTGCAGAAAGATTTCTTGGACTTTGATAAAAATCTAGCATATTTAAAAGATATTATCGCAAAAAATAATCACAAAAAGAGACTCATTGTAGCTCCGGAAGTTTACTTGGGTGGATTTGACTATGATGCTATGAGCATGAGAGCAAAAAAGAGCGCTAAAGCGATTGAAGAGTTGGTTTCACTCGTCAACGATGCTATTTTGATCTTTTCTGCTATCGTAGAAAAAGAGGGGAAGTTTTACAATCAAGCTCTCGTTATCAATCAGCACAAGATCATTTATCGACAAGAGAAGACAAAACTTTTCAAGCTTGGCAATGAGCATAAGCATTTTGATAGTGGAAGCGAAGAGAGTATCGCGTTATTTGAGGTTGAGGGTATACGATTTGCTATCCTCCTCTGCTTCGAACTTCGCTTTAAGACGCTTTGGAAAAAGATTGAAGGCGCTGATGTTGTTTGCATTCCTGCAAAATGGGGAGTGCTTAGAGCCCACCATCTAGAGATACTAGCAAAAGCTTTAGCGGTTATGAATCAATGTTTTGTCGTGGTTTCAAGTTGTGGCGATGAGAGTATAGCGCAAGCATCAATGGTTCTCTCTCCTGATGGAGATGTGTATAGAGATACCGAAGATGCCTATGTTACTAAGGAGATAGATATAAAAGAGACAATTAAAATGAGAAGGTATATTGATATGGGAGAGCAAGGGTGATTAAAAGAAGAAAGCTAGAGCAGATGACGCAGGAGATTGAGAAGCATATCACACTTAGCGAGGCTACAAAAAAAGCCTTTATCGATATCAACAGAGAAGCTTTTGTTCCTGATGCTTTTGCACACTTAGCATATCAACTTGATGCCCTCCCCCTTCATGAGAGCCAATGGATAAGTTCGCCCGTTACTGTAGCGAAGATGACAGAACATTTGGAGCTCAAAGGGGTTGATACCGTCTTAGAGATAGGATGTGGAAGCGGGTATCAAGCTGCTATACTCAGTTCAATCGTCAGAAGAGTGTTTACAATAGAGCGGATAGACTCTCTGCTTAAAAGCGCTAAAAATAGATTTAGTCAACTTGAGCTTTACAATATCTTTACTCGTTTTGATGACGGGCAAAGAGGCTGGAGTGATTATGCTCCTTTTGAGCGGATACTTTTTTCTGCGGCAACACCTAAGGTACCCGACGCTCTTTTTGAGCAGTTAAGTGACGGCGGTATCTTGCTCGCACCCATACAAGAGGGGCCGATGCAGATATTGACAAGGTTTTACAAAAGAGGCTCCATGATAACTTCAGAGTCTATAGAGACCTGCTACTTTGTCCCTGTCTTAGAGGGAACAAAAAAGTAATACCAAAAGAAAAGCTTATCTTAATATGGTATCATTTACAAATTGTAAATCAAAAAAGGCACAATGTTATGAGTAAACTGATAAAGCCCGCACAATATGCGAAGCAATATAACATTTCAAGACAAGCTGTTTATGCAAAAATAAAGAGAGGAACACTGCAATCAAAAGAGGTTGAGGGACAGCTTTTTATAGTCATCGACACCTCGCCGCAAAATGCCGTAGTGGGACAAGAGAGTGCTCCGCAACAAGTTGGCGAGAAGAGTATAGGAGTAGAGAAGCATTATGCAGAGCTGCTCAAGTCTAAAGATGAGACAATCAAAGCACTTGAATCGAGGATAGAAGATCTCAAAGAGAGCAATGAGCAAATGGCCGGTACGCTTAGGGGTGAAGTGGAACTACTCAAAGAGGCTTTCTATGAGATGAAACAGCTCTATAGGGCTAAACTTGAAGCGACAAAAAAGGACGATATTATCGCGATAGAAGCCAAACCGAAAGAGACTGCAGTGCAAGAGTGGGTAAGTATCAAAAAATTCTTTAAACTTTTTGGAGTCAAAGCGAAAAAACAAGCCAAGATTAAAAGTAAGATCAAAAAATCATACCTCAACGGCGATAATCGTCTAAGAATGGATGATGATAAGATTAAAATAAATATAACAAGAGATTGTACAAGTTTTATATCTTGATAGATATTACTTAGAATGCTTTAAGTAGAAAAAAGGTTTAATTCTAAAACTAATAATTGTTATCAAAAAGGACAGTAATGCAAAAATTGACGATTGCGTTAGCGGGACAACCTAATGTCGGCAAGAGTTCGCTTATCAATGCAATCTCAAGTTCGAAGTTGAAGGTTGGCAATTTTTCCGGAGTAACCGTTGACAAGACAGAGGTTACATTTAAGTGGTGCGATGAAGTATCGTGTAGCGATTATGAGATGAGCATCATTGATCTTCCCGGCGCTTATTCTCTCTCTGACTATACTATCGAAGAGAAGGTTGCGAAAAAATTTATACAAAGTGACGAGTATGACCTTATTGTCAATGTGGTAGACGCTACAAATCTACAGAGAAATCTTCTTTTTACTGCCGAGTTGCTTGAAAGTGGCAAAAAAGTTGTCGTAGCACTCAATATGATGGATGAGGCAGATAAAGAGGGCATAAAGATTGATGAAAAGCTTCTTTCGGAGATATTGGGGGTCACTTGTATAAAAACAAGCGCTTCTGAGAAATCAGGGATAGACGAGCTCAAGAGTGCTATCGTTGCTGCATATAAAAATGATGAGTATACATCTAAAGTCAAATATAGTGATCATATCGA
>JARROQ010000011.1:0-41883 GCA_037383745.1 Sulfurovaceae bacterium | reverse complement strand
CTTTAACAACTACGCTAGGTATACTATCAAACCTCTGTATAAGAGTGTATAAATAAACAAAAATGGATAAGATTATAAAAGCTATAATATATCGCATTTTGCTTCGTAGCATAAAAAACAATAGTATCAAAAGAGACGCCAATATGATTAAAAAATGCACTCTAAAATGAGCTAAAGAATCAAAGAATGGGTGTATAGTATTTAAAAATCCCAACAAGACAACTAATGTAGAGCCAAATATTAGAACATAGATCAATCTAATGAGCATTTTTAGTCTTTTTCTTACTTCTTGTCTTTTTACTCGAAGTTGAAAATTGAATCAAATCGTCGCTCGTCTTAACATACTCGGGGATATTTTCAAAACTTTTCTTTAGCACATAAAAAGCTGAGAGCGCATCACTGTATGCACGGTGATGAATCGTCGTTGGGATATCGAGTGATTGGATGAGATAGGCAAGTCCATAACGCTCACTCTCAAATGTCTTCTTTGCTAAATCCAAAGAACAAACAGTCATATTGCCAAGTTCTCCAAGCCCGTTTCTATACATAGAAGCAGATAAAAAGGTGGCATCAAAACTTGCATTGTGTGCAACAAATATACTCTCACCCATGAACTCTTTGAGCATCAAAAGTGCCTCTTTTTGAGAGGGAGCACCTTTGAGATCGCTCGGCTCTATGCCTGTTACTTTTGTTATATAATCAGGTAAAAAAGCGCACTCTACAAAAGTCTCAAAACGATCTTTGATCTCTCCATCTTGTGCCAAAACCGCACCTATCTCGATGACTTGTGATGTATGGGGTTTTGAGCCGTTTGTCTCGATATCAACGATACAATACAGATCACTTTTATAATCATTGAAATAAGGAGCATAGCGGTATCCGCCATCGATAACATCGATAGGATAACCGGAAACTTTAAGCAGATGATAGATCGTATCACTCCGCTCAAAAAGGGTTGTGTATTTGTAAACTATAGTATCAAAGCGCTCTTTATCTATGATTCCATCATTTTTTCTAAAAGCTCTCGTGAGCCCCTCAAAGACTTTTTGCATTGGCTATAAACGCCTCTATCTTTTGGTGATCTTTGATTCCTTTTTCTTTCTCAACACTTGAGCTTACATCAACGCCGTAAAATCCATACTCTTTAAGCTCGCTCAAATTCTCAGCACTCAATCCACCTGCTAAGATGATGCGAGAGCAATCAACGCCCTCAAACCACTCAAGCGCGACCCTTTTACCCTCACCACCGTAACTCTCTACAAAAGCATCAACAAGTATATACTCATCTTTGTATTTGAGGATATCTTCTTTTGATGTTGCACGCACTACTCTAAGATAAGGAGTTTTAAGCTGATTAAAAAAATCATCTTCAGGCTCAAAATGAATCTGTGCGATATCTATGCAAACCTCATTGCATACTGCATCAACACGCTTTGCATCCATATTGACAAAAAGTCCAACTATCTTTACAAATGGCGGTAGTTTTTCGATAATTGTTTTGGCTTTTTTTGGCTCTATAAATCGAGGTGATTTTTCATAAAAGACAAATCCAAGTGCATCTGCACCTGCATTACATGCCGCTAATGCATCCTCAATATTTGTAATCCCACATATTTTGATTCGTGCCAATCTAAACCTTTAATGATTCGATTGCATATTTGACACCCTTGGGGTTATTGTAAACGTAGGAGCCTGCAACGACGATATCAACGCCTGCATCTCTAAGAGTCGTTACATTTTCATCATTAACCCCACCATCAATCTCTATAAGACAATTTGGGTTTCTCTCTTCGATAAGTGTTTTAAGTTTTTTTGCTTTTTCGATAACAGAAGGGATAAAGCTCTGTCCTCCAAATCCTGGATTGACACTCATAAGCAATACCATATCGACATTTTCAAGTAAAAACTCTACTGCCTCAGGGGGCGTGTGTGGATTGAGTACAAGTGCAGGAGAGATACCCAAAGCTCGAATCTTTTGGATGAGTCTATGCGGGTGCTTCTCTTCTTCTATGTGAAAAGAGATATATTTTGGTTTTAAAGGTGCAAAAAGATCAACAAAAAAGGTGTTATTTTCTACCATCAAGTGGATATCGAGCGGTTTGGATGCAGCTTTTGCCGCAGCGCTCACAACGGCAGGCCCTATGGTGAGATTTGGCACAAAATGACCATCCATGACATCGATGTGTACAAGATCGCAACCGCCTTCGCATATTGCTTTTACATCTTTTTCTAAATTACCGAAATCTGCAGATAATATACTTGGAGCCACCAACATATACGCACCTTTTTTTGGTTGTATTATAACATAAATAGTAAGTATGTTTAAGCAATATTTAGGAAACCTTGGATATAATCGCACACAAAATTGATATTTCTCTCTCATAGTTAGAGACAATTTCATAGAAATTATAGACTAAAGGCAAGATCATGGCACAGAGATGTTCAGTAACCGGTAAAGGCCCGATGAGCGGGAACAATGTTTCACATGCAAACAACAAAACAAAAAGAAGACAACTTCCTAACCTTAGAACTCTAAGAATTAAAAACGAAGATGGCACTACTCAAAAAATCAAAGTAGCTGCTTCAACGCTCAGAACGATGAAAAAGAGAGCTCAAAAAGAGACAGAGCAAGCGTAACACTTTAGATAGAGCCAAGCTCTATCTCTATTCTTATTTTAGGACACCCAATGTTCCAAATAATTTCCCTTAAAAATGGTATAGACAATGTTCAAGGTTTTTTTACCGATAGCGTAAATGTTGGTATGCGCACAAATCCTGCAAATTCCGGACCATCAGATATCGACGGTGATGTAGCGTTCATTCGTAGTGAATCCTTGTGTGATGTGAGTGCCGTGTTTACAAAAAACAGATTTCAAGCAGCACCGATCAAGCACTTTGAGCGATATGAGAAAGATTTTCAGACAAACTTCTTGCTTGTAAATGCAAAAAATGCAAATGCTATGACAGGCGAAGCCGGTATAGAAGATATCAATGAGATATTTAAAAGCCTAAGTAGCAAAATAGCGATCACAAATCCGATCATGAGCTCTACCGGCGTTATCGGCTACAAACTCCCTAAAGAGAAGATAATAAGCGCTTTTGAACGCTTTGATTTTAACGGAAAAAATAGCCACAAAGCAGCAAGAGCCATCATGACGACCGATCGTTTTGCAAAGGAGATTTGCTTTAAAGTAACGCTTGAGAGCGGCGAGTCTTTCCATATTGCAGCCATAGCAAAAGGTGCCGGCATGATCAATCCTGCTATGGCAACGATGCTCTGCTTTATAGTAACGGATGCTGCCATCCCAAAAAATGATATGGACGCGCTCCTTCAAGAGGCTACAGCAGACTCATTCAATAAGATATCCGTCGATGGTGATACTTCTACTAATGATAGTGCGATGCTTTTAGCTAACAAAGCAAGTGGAGCTTATGATAAAGATGCTTTCAAAGAAGCACTCAAAAAGATTACTTTTGAATTAGCGATGATGATACTCCGCGATGGAGAAGGGGCGACAAAGGTTGTTGCTTTTGAAGTTATGGGCGCTAAAGATAATGCACAGGCACAAAAAGCAGCCGTCAATCTAAGCAATTCACTTTTAGTAAAAACAGCACTTTTTGGCGAAGATCCAAACTGGGGAAGAATCGCCTCAACTATAGGCGCAAGCGAGATAGAATGTGATGAAGAGACGCTGAGTATCTATTATGATGATCTTTTAATATACTCAAGCACACAAAGAGAACTTGACAAACAAAGAGAAGAGCAGGCCTATAAAATCATGAAACAAGAGAGCTTCAAAATCACTTGTAATCTTGGGATTGGAAGCGGCAACTATACGGCTTATGGATGTGATTTAAGCTACGATTATGTCAAGATAAATGCCGAATATCGAACCTAGTATTAAACGCAAAAAAGATATAATAATAAAAAATTAAGGAGAACAAATATGCTACAAGAGTATAGAGATGAGATAACTGCACTCAAAACAACTAATGCACATTTTGCAAAAATTTTTGAAAGACACAATGAATTAGACCAAAAAGCAAAAGATGCCGATGAGGGGAGAGCTCATCTATCTGATATAGAGCTTGAGAGTATTAAAAAAGAGAAGCTTTTACTTAAAGATGAAGCTTTAAAGCTGATTCTTGAATATAAAAAAACACAAGCATAATTCTTCTCCCGCTCCTGCGGGATCGTCTTCCATTAAACATATGAATCTATTTTCCACAATTGATGGATTAAAACCCTATATTTTACAAGCTCTAGATGATTTGCATTTTAAGAGTATGACTCCTATCCAAGAGTTAAGCATACGAGAGATACTTCAAGATAAAGATATCATAGCTAAAGCAAAAACAGGATCGGGCAAAACTCTTGCTTTTATCATCCCGACACTCAATAAGGTAGATATCTCAAAAAGAGTCCCCCAAGCGCTCATCATAGTACCGACAAGAGAGCTCTGTATGCAGATTGTTGCTGTTGCAAGAGAGATGACAAAATATAGCGAAAACTTTAAAATCATCTCATTATATGGAGGAGTAAAACTCTATGAACAAACCACATATATGCAAAGTGGTACGCATGTAATCGTAGCAACTCCCGGCAGGCTTAAAGATCATCTCGATAGAGGCAATGTCGATCTATCACTTATCAAAACGCTCATTTTAGATGAGGCAGATAAGATGCTTGATATGGGTTTTTATGATGAAATCGTATCGCTTATCAAAAGATTAGAGAAAAAAAGACAAACGCTTCTTTTTTCTGCTACTCTACCACAAAAAGTGCTAAAACTTGCCGATAGCATCTTAAAAGATCCTCTCCTGCTTGCCGTTGATACCGCTCAAGAAAATATACAAGAGTCCTTTGTGGTATCGAGTAATTTAAAAGAGGATATTCTCAAAGTTATACTCTACAAAAGTCCCTCCAAAGCGATACTTTTTTGCAATACAAAAGAGGAGACATATGAGATAGAAGAGCTACTCAAAACACATAACATATCATGTACTCTTTTAAACGGCGATCTCGATCAGATAAGCAGAAACGAAGCCTTGATACAACTTGCGAATGGCTCAGCGAGAATTCTTGTTGCAACAGATATAGCCTCAAGAGGACTTGATGTAGATGATATCGATATGGTTTTAAACTATAAATTACCCGATAAAAAAGAGGTGTACACGCATCGGATAGGAAGATCTGCTAGAGCAGAAAAATCAGGAGAAGCGATATCACTATTTTTCAAATCACAAAAAGCATTTTTTGAACTGCTTTCAGCAAATCATAGTGAACTCAAAATTGACGGTAATAAATTTGCACCAAAATTACCCAGTGCAAACAAAACTTTTGTCATCAGCGCCGGAAAAAGAGATAAAATGAGCCCAAAAGATATCTTGGGTGCTCTGATAAAAGATGCTGGAATCGCATATGAGCATATCGGCGATATAACGATACATGAGCACAGATCTTATGTCGCCATTAAAAATGGTACAAAAATTTCTCACGGTAATCTCAAGATAAAAGGGAAAAATAGAAAGATATGGACTATTTAGTTTTTTGTCTCTTATAGAAGATATACACTAGAGTGCAAATCCCCACAAAAACCAGAAGAGCGATCACTGCCGTATGGAGATATTTATCAATAAGTACTTGGTTTGCCCCTAAGAAATAGCCCAATAGCACCAATACGATAAGCCATAAAAGTGCACCAAAAGATGTATAGAGAGAAAATCTAAAAAGATTCATCTTTGCAAGTCCGGCAGGGAAAGAGATATATTGCCTTATGCCGGGGATTAGCCTGCCGTTAAAAGTAGATATCTCGCCGTGTTTTGCAAAAAAATTCTCCAATTTATAGAGGCTCTCCGGTTTTAAGAACATATATTTACCAAATCTAAGCAAAAAAGATCGTCCAAAATGTAGGGCTATGTAGTAATTAAAAAGAGCGCCCGTAAGTGAGCCCGAAACACCCGCAAAAAGTGCAAGGTAGATATTCATCTCACCTTTATACGCTAAATATCCTGCCGGTATCATCACTATCTCACTAGGAAAAGGGAAAAAACTACTCTCTAAAAACATCAAAAAGAAGATGCCGATATAACCAAATTCACCGATCTTATCGACCAATATAACGGCTAGATCATGAAACAAGAGACTTCCTACTCAGCAAAAGCACCGACTTTTGTCAATTTGTTGTATCTTTCTTCTAGCATATCTTCTACGCTAAGCGCTCTTAACTCTCCAAGACTCTTCAAGTAGTATGCTTTGAGTGCAGATGCAGCGCCCTCTTTGTCTCTATGTGCTCCGATAAGCGGCTCCTCTACAATATCATCTATCAACCCGTAATTGATGAGATCTGAGGGGGTAATTTTGAGTGCTTTTGTTGCCTGCTCAACTTTGGCAGGATCATTCCAAAGGATTGCCGAACATCCCTCAGGTGAGATAACAGAGAAGACCGAGTAACGCATCATAGCAAGTTTATCGGCAACACCTATAGCCAATGCTCCACCGCTTCCCCCCTCTCCGATAACAACAGAAACCATCGGTACAGCAATGCTTGTAAACTCAAAAAGATTTCTTGCAATTGCCTCGCTCTGCCCTCTCTCTTCAGCTCCAAGACCAGGATAGGCGCCCGGAGTGTCCACAAGCATAAGCACAGGGATATCAAATTTTTCAGCCAATCTAACAGCTCTTAATGCCTTTCTATACCCTTCCGGATTTGGCATACCAAAATTTCTTTTTACTTTATTTTTTATCCCTCTTCCCTTTTGCTCACCGATAACCATAGTTTTTTGCTCACCAATATATCCTATATAGCAAACCATAGCAGGGTCATCTCTAAAAGCTCTATCACCATGAATTTCGTAAAAATCATCCATAATAAGTCTGATATAATCAAGTGAATACGGTCGATCTTGATGCCGTGCTAACTGCAATTTTTGATAATCCGTAAGCACTTTGAAGCTTCGTTCAACCTCTTTATCTAAACTTTTTTGAGCTTTTGCTATATCACCTGCATTACCTTTTGCTTTCGCCGAGTCTAGCTCTTCTTGAAGCATCTTAGTTTTTTGCTCAAAATCTAAATAAGTTGTCATGTATACACCTTATACTTTACCAAAAAGTATCACTCCATTAGTTCCACCAAAACCAAATGAATTACTCATTACTGTGCTAATATCGGCTTTTCTTGCCTCATTGGGGATATAATCAAGATCACAATCGGGGTCAACTGTCTCATAATTAATCGTAGGAGGTAAAATGGAGTCTCTTATCGCCATCAATGAAATGACTGCCTCTATGGCACCCGCTGCACCGAGACAATGCCCTATCTGCCCTTTTGTTGAACTAATCGGAGGCATGCTCATACCACTGAGTGCCTCTTTAATCGCTGCGGTCTCATTTTTATCATTTGCCGGCGTGCTTGTACCGTGTGCATTGATATAGTCGATTTTTTCGACTTTTGCCATTTTTATAGCGGCTTTCATGGCTCTAGCAGGTCCATCTACAACGGGGGTTGTGATATGGTTTGCATCACCACTCTCACCAAAACCTAATACCTCACCGTATATCTTAGCCCCTCTTGCAACAGCAAGATCATAATCTTCAAGAACCAATGCTCCTGCTCCTTCGCCCATAACAAAACCATTTCTATTTGCATCGAAAGGACGAGAAGATTTTAGAGGATTTTCATTGTTAGTACTAAGCGCTTTCATTGACGCAAAACCACCTATCCCTACGGCACATATAGCTGACTCAGCACCGACAACTAGCATTCTATCAGCCCCACCAAGCATGATAGTCTTGGTCGCTTCAATGATAGCATGTGTTCCTGCAGCACACGCTGTGACACTTGAAACATTTGGACCTCTTAAGCTATGCTCTATGGAGATAAATCCTCCAAGCATATTGACAAGCGAAGAGGGGATAAAAAATGGAGAGATTCTCTTTGGACCCCTAGCATCACAAACTAAAGAGTTTTTTTCTATATTACCAAGGCCGCCAATACCCGAAGCACAAGAGATTCCAAAACGCTCAGAGTCAAACTCTTGAAGCGTTGCATCTTGTATAGCCTCTTTGGCTGCTTTAATCCCTAAATGTATAAATCTATCGGCTTTTTTTACATCTTTGGGATCCATGACGGTATTTGGATCAAAATCTACAACTTCAGCAGCAATTCTTACCGATTGATTCGTAGCATCAAAAAGCTCTATCTCTCTTATGCCACATTTTCCATCAACTACTGCCTTAAATGCACTCTCTTTATCGTGCCCAAGACTGTTTATCATCCCCAAGCCTGTTATGACTACTCTTTTCACTTTGTCTCCTTGCATCAGTGTAGATTGAGCAAAACTAAAAGCTTAGTAAATCTCTTAATTTTAATCAATATAAAGTCCCCCAAGGGGGAATTATCATTTATTTATTGTCTTCGATAAACTTTACAGCATCTGATACTGTTGCGATTTTCTCAGCTTGATCGTCTGGTATTTCGATATCAAAAATCCACTTGTTTTAGAAAGAGTAGAGAGAAATAGAGTTATTTTGGTGCGAAAGCACCACTATTAACCCCCGCAGAGGAGGGTCTTGGAGAGGAATTAAAATTTATATTTTAATTGTGTATAGATATATCTTCCCGGTTCATTAAGCAGCATACTATCATCGGCGCCCGTTAAGAGCGTAAGATCTTTGTATGTGTTTGAAGTTTGATATACTTTATCGAAGAGATTATCAACCCCAATGCTCCACTCAATATTATTGGCAAAAGTTTTAGTCGCTTTAAGATTCACAACGCCATAACTTCCGATATCTTGCTCGCCATTCTCGCTATCAACATTATCCCAAGAAGCTGCTGCAATCAAATCTGCCTCTAAACTTAAGCTCTCTATTGGCATATAGGTCACACCCAATATCGCCTTCATAGGAGGAATTTCTGCAAGATTTTTACTTAGCTGTCCCTCTAGTGGGCTATCTTTCTTTCCTTTTTGATAAGCAAAAGCGTAGTTAAACATCAATGTTTCAGTCGCTATATAACTTCCTGAAATATCTATCCCATATATCTTCGCATCGACATTCTCATAATTGTTTGCAGGCTTACTCGCATTGTAAGCTATAAAATCTTTTAACATACTATAAAAGAGTTTACCTTTGATTGTAAAATCACCAAAGCTCTTCTCTAATCCGATGTCAGCCTCGTAATTTTTAACACTATCAAGAGTATCATTACCGACAGATGCTCCTGTTTTACTATAAAAATAGAGCTCTTTTGGATCAGGCACACGCACTGATTTACCGATACCCCCAAAGAATCTCATGCTCTCATCCATTTTATAGGAAGCATAGAGATACCCGCTAAAATCATCAAAATCTCTATCATTTGAAGTAGCTCTTGGGGTTTCGATGGATGTATCATCATATCTTGCGCCCAATTCAAATGAAAGTTTTTCTCCTATCTTGATGTCATCTTTTATAAAGAGAGCTCTGTTTTCCGTATCAACATCATAGATACTATGAAACATCGCCGCAGGAAGCGGAGTCCCGTCTTTATAGTAACCTCCATCCCAATTTCTATTACTCCAATCAATCCCTGCTGTTATCATATGGTTGGCGAGCTCAAAGTTGTTTTTGAGTTTAATGCCACTTGTTTTTGTCTCCAAGTAATGTGTCATCTCTGCCATCATTACAGCTGATCTTCTATAGACGTTAGACATTGGATGCTCTACGCTTGAAGTGTAAAATTCAAGATCTAAAACTTTAGAAAATGCGCCTAAATTTTTTGCCTTATACCCAAGGGTTATGATCTCGGAGTCATCGTAAATCGCATCCATAGGCGTGTTAGGATAGAGGATATTATCACTTTGATTGTTTGTGTAACCAAATCTGATTTGATGGTTCTCGTTTATGTCCCATAAAACTTTCCCCATAAAACTTTTTTTCTCAAATGCATCCATATTCTCATATTGTGGCTGATACTGATTGCCACCAACTGCATCGCCTCTAGCGATTGCCTTATCTATCTGGCCGACAAAATCATCACCGTTACCATCCTCATATTGCTCACCCTTTTCGATTGAGCCGCTGATGAGAAATTTGAACTTATCATTGCCTCCCGTTACAAGCGCTGAGCCTTTTTTATAACCAAAACTCCCGGCGTTAACCAAGATTTCACCGCCAAAGTCCTCTTTAGGCTCCAAAGTTTTTATGCTAATATCTGCTCCGAGTGAGCCAAAATCTTCCACATTAAAAGGTCCCTCAGTAATCTCGATACTCTCGATAGCACTACTCAAAACATGCGAGGTAGGTGGATCCATCCTATTTGGACAAGCACCAAATATCTTTGCATTGTCAATCGTAATATTGAGATTGTCCTTTTTGAAACCTCTGAGTATAATATCATTTGCTATCCCACTCCTTCTCACAAGCGTCAAATCTGCGATATTTTTTGAGAGTGCTTCAGCCACATCTGCTGATTTGATCTCGCTTCCTCTGACATCTTTTACCTTTTTATTATCAATCTTCCCCTCTATCTCTATGTCCCCAAGATCCAACTCCGATGATACCAAAGAGGCAGCACAGATACACGAGATAAATAGTGTCTTTTTCATAATTACTCCTTAAATTTTGCACATGGCGGGTAAATTGTCTTCAAGAAGTGTTAAAAAAGTGTTAAGGTTTAAATATTAATTTTTCAAAGAGTAGTCAAGATTGATGGAAACTTCGGTCGGTAAACTGGTTACACATCCATTCACTTGCAATGGAAAAGAGTCTCGAACTATTTTGCGTATAGAGGCATGAAATATTTTTGGACCTGTCATGCTAAGCCCGCCGAGAGTGCCATTTGGCAATATCTTCATACTCACAACAACCCTCCCTTCTATTCCCCATTTTTTTGCAAACGCCGGAGAATATTTTTTTGAAGCTATCCTTTTTGTGCGCTCCCAGAGACTTATTTTCTTCTGGCTATCTCCGACTATTTTTTGATTAGATTTTTTCGCCGTGATTGATTTATTTGTCGGGATAATTTTTTTCTTTTTTTGAACAATTTTCTTTTTCTGAATGATTTTCTTTGGAACCACTACTTTAGGTGGCTCTTCTTTCTCAACTACTTCTTGCTCTTCAACTTTTTCTTCTTTAACTTCAGGGACAAAATCACTCATGCTCAAGCAGAGACAGTCTTTATCTATATCTTTATCGGAAACTACAGGAGGTGCATTAAAGGAGTACAATAAAATAGTCCCAAATGATGCATATAAAAAAAGTGTTAATGATAATGAAATATAGTATCTCTTCTCTAGCATCAACTATTCCCCTCTATTGTCTGTGCAGATTTTTACTTTAAAGTGTTAAAAAAGTGTTAAATTACCAGTATTTTTAAGTCAAGAATAACTTTTGTTCCCTGATCCTTTTTTGAATATATTGCAAAATCTATACCATTTTTATCACAAAACTTCTTAACAATCGCCAGACCTATCCCCTTGCCTTCACTCTCGCTATTACCTTGATAATAGAGCTCATGAATATGCAACATTTCTGTCTCATCTATGCCTATTCCCTCATCTTCAATCTCAATCTTCCCATCTTTGAGCGTAATAGTAATCTTACTATCTCTTTTTGAATATTTCATCGCGTTCGATAGAAGATTATCAATAACCTGCTCAAAGCCTATTTTATCTGTTAAAATTTGTGTTGCATCTAGATCAAAATGAAAGAGATTTCTGCCTTGCTCCATAAAATAGATACTACAATCTTTAAGAGTTTTTTCTACGGCAAACTGCTCTTTTTCAATAGGAAGTACATCTTTTGTGATATCGTAAACGAGATTCTCATAAAGTCTTTTTAGCTTCCGGGTTGCATCTTCTATCCTAGTAAGTCGAACTACATCTTTCTCATCTTGTAGATTTTTTCTAATCATCGAAGCATTGGTAGTTATCGTTGAGAGCGGGATATTGAGTTCATGCATCACCTCATCACTTACTTTAATGATCTGTTTTTGTATCTTATGCTGCGAATTTAGAAGGTAAGAGACCAAAAGATAGCCACATGCAATCGAGATAATAAAAAAGAGGATGCTTGCAAAGATAAAGTTTTTAGCACTAAATTCATTCTCTAGCTGATACATATAGAGAAGCAACCAAGTAAACAGAGAGAAAAGAAGATAAAAGAATACACCTAAAAAAATCTCTTTAAAATTCTTTGAGCCTTTTACCTCTCTAGACAATAGCCGACTCCTCGAATATTTTTTATTTTATCACCAAAATATTTCTTTAGATTAGTGATGTAAACACGCAGAGATCCATCGCTTGAACCTTCCGAACTACTCCACAATCTATCCTTGATAAGATCCATTGAAACCATATTACCGTTTGCCTCTAAAAGTAGATTGAGCAACTTTGAAGCTTTAACTCCCAAGTTTATCTCCTGATTGCCGGCAAAAAGTTTATGCTCTTTGGCATCAAACGTATACTCTCCTATATGGATAATCTCTTCTCTGATTTGTCTTCTTAAGACCGCATCGATCCTACAGCGAAGCTCATCGGGATCAAATGGTTTTTTGATATAGTCATCTGCTCCAATATGAAACCCTTCTTTGAGAGATTCAAGAGTATCTTTTGAAGTGATAAATATCGTTGGTGTTACATCGCCACTGTTTCTCAGTTTTCTCAAAAGCTCAAACCCACTCTCATAGGGCAATTTCACATCAAAAAGATAGAGATCGTATCTGCTTTTATAGGTAAGATCGAGTGCACTATAAGGATCCATCGTGGTATCAACGCAAAATCCCATTTCGCATAAAAAGTCATCGAGTGTCTCGTTGAGCCCCTGATCATCTTCTAGTAAGAGTATTTTTCTCATCTTTAAATGTACATTCCGCCGTTTACTTTGAGTGTCTCGCCCGTAATGTAGCTTGCATAATCACTCAATAAAAATGCAACTGCTTGAGCAACCTCTGTTGGCTCTCCAAATCTTGCAAGCGGTATCTTAGAGGTAAAGGCATCTTTTACCTCTTGTTTTAACACCTCTGTCATCTCTGTCGCTATAAAACCCGGGGTGATGGCATTAAATCTAATGTTTCTACTTGCACCCTCTAGCGCAAAACTCTTGTTCATAGCGATCATCCCGCCTTTACTAGCTGCATAATTCGTCTGCCCTGCATTGCCGCTTTCACCAACAATTGATGCGATGTTAACAACGGCGCCAAATCTCTTTTTGCTCATTGTTTTTAATGACTCTCGACATCCTATGAACGCTGATTTAAGATTTGCCTCTATCACACTCATAAAATCTTCGCTACTCATTCTAAGTGCGAGTTTATCATTGGTAATACCTGCATTGTTTACAAGATAACTTAACTCTCCGTCACTTTCAACAATCTTTTTTACCGCATCAACAAATGCGCTCTCATCTCCAACATCAAACCCTATCACCTCAGCATTACCGCCACTTTTCTTTATCTCACTACATACGGCATCTGCTTGCTCTTTACCGCTTCTGTAATTGATCCAAACCTTAAGACCGTAACCGGCTAAAACTTTTGCAATCTCAGCACCTATCCCTCTGCTTGAACCCGTTACAAGGACATTCTTTCCACTAAAAACCATCTATTTCCTTTTGACAAATCTATGAAAAATTATAACACTATTTTTTTAAATCACTTTTTGCATGCGAACAATTGCTCTTTGATGCGCTCAAACTCATCATAATCTTGAGGTGTTATCTCATCTGAATATATGATATGATTGAGTCTATCTAAGATTTGCATCTTGCTAAACTCATCGTCACATAATGCTTTATTGATAATCGATATATGATAATCGATATTATACTCTTTCTTCATAATCTTTTCTAAGAACTCTTTTGCCTCTACTTCGCTACATCCAAAATCAGCACCCAGCATAGAACAAAAGAGTGGAGCCTCTTTCTCTAGATTTCTATGATCTATCTTGATAATATGTGCCAAAAGTGTTGCGACGGACTCTTTTATCTTCTCTTGCATGCGCTTGTCAACCCCCTAAATAAAAAGTGATTCATCCATAACTTCCGGAGCATCTAATCCCATGAGCTCCAAGATGGTTTTTGCAATATTGTTAAGACTACCATGCTCTTTGAGCTTGATTGCCTCTTTTGCTATCACAAAACACCACACTTCACCTACCGTATGATTGGTCAAGATATTATCTTTGCTATCACACATCTCCTCACAATTTCCATGATCACTTGTTAGGAGTATAGCATAATCATGTTCTTTTGCAGTTTCAATAATCGCCCCTATCTCCCTATCAACAGCTTCTACGGCTTTAAGAGCTGCTTCATAATTGCCCGTATGGCCAACCATATCTCCATTTGCAAAATTTACAACAACAAAATCATAGCCATTCCTAATCGCATCTCTTGTGGCTGTACCCACTTCGGGAGCCGACATCTCAGGCTTTAGATCATAAGTTCTTACATTAGGACTTGGGATAAGCACTCTCTTTTCGTTTGCAAACGGCTCTTCGAGCCCCCCATTAAAAAAGAATGTTACATGCGCATATTTCTCCGTTTCGGCTATGTGCATCTGTTTCAAGCCTGCCCCGCTAATCACTTCACTGAGTGTATCGGTCGGATTCTCTTTTGGAAAGATGATTGGATAATCAAAACTTTTATCATAAGCTGTCATCGTTATGATATTTATATCTTTTGCGACTCGTGGAAACTTATCAAAATTTTTCTCGCCTAAAGCTCTTGTAATCTCTCTTGCTCTATCGGCTCTAAAGTTGATCATAATGACACCATCTCCATCGCTTAAACCATTATATCCTCCAAAAGCGGTGGGCTCTATAAACTCATCATTTTCACCTTTTTCGTAACTCTTTTGAACATATTCCAAAGGGGGAAGTTCACTTTTTGGTATTGCATTCACGATAGCCTCGTACCCTTTTTGCACCCGCTCCCATCTGTTATCCCTATCCATGCTATAGAATCTGCCGCCAAGTGTTGCTATAGCGATATCATCATCGCAGATATTCTCGATCTGGCTCAAAAATTGAGGCGCAGAGGTTGGAGAAACATCTCTACCGTCCGTTATAAGATGCAGCCAAACTTTTTTAGCTCTCTTTTTAGCAATTTTGGCAATACCGATGATATGCTTTATGTGCGAGTGCACCCCTCCATCACTCATAAGTCCGATGATGTGTATATCTTTTGATTGCTCGCAGAGTGTACACAATACATCATTACGCTCTAAAGTTCCATCATCTAGTGCTTTAGATATCTTTACCAAATCTTGATAGAGCACTCTTCCGCTTCCAAGTGTCATATGCCCTACCTCTGAGTTGCCCATCTGTCCTTCAGGAAGACCGACACTGAGTCCGTGTGTAGAGATTAGTGTATGGGGTGCATTTTTGAAAAGCCAATCATAAGTCGGTTTTTTTGCATCCAAAAATGCATTACACTTTGCTTTTGGCTTGTGTCCAATGCCATCAGTGATGATTAGTACGGTTTTTTGCCCTTTCATTCGCCCTCTTTTTGTAAATTAAAAACATCATATACCCTAAAACTGCTAAAAAAGCAAATTATAGTTACTGTTTCATTATAACAAAAAACAGAATCATAAATCTATAAATATCGATATCAAAGATAAACAAAAGATAAATATAAAACATACAAATATAAGTTAAACTATTAATTATATATTAATTGATTGAATCTATAATTTTACATATTTTAAATATTAGGCAGATAAATGGTCACACCGATTAAGGCTCTTAGAAAAAATAGATTGAAAACCATGCTCATCTTTATCAGCATGGTTGTCTCGATCTGCGCCATCTTTCTTATCAGCGCAATTGCAAACGGAGTTGTCACAATGTATAGCACTATGCTCAAAACTGATGGCGATATCATCGTCACTCAAAAGGGCATTTCTGATACATTCTTTAGTGACATCAATCGTTCTTTGGGGCTCAAGATAGAAAAGATAGAAAATGTTAAAAAAGTCAACACACTTATACTGGGGGCTTCTCCGGTAAACAATCTTCCAATTGTTGGTATCTATGGAGTGAGTAAAAATAGATTTAAAAACTATAAGCTGATACGCGGTAAGTATCCGGATTTACATGAAGTGATGATAGGAAAGAAGATAAACAATATACTCCAAGCACCAAAAACCGTAACAATCTCAAAAAAAGAGTTTAAGGTCTCGGGTGTTTATAAAAGCGATATCGGTTTTGAAGATGGGGGTGTCGTGATTGGGCTTGAAGATGCATCAAGCATATTTCATAAAAGCGCATCTTTCTTTCTAGTTACGCTTGATGATATCAACAAACAAGACATCAGTGCACAAATCAATGCACTCGATGATGGCATAGAAGCAAAAACAACAGATGAGTTTATAGATAATTACAATCAATTTAAAATCATAAAGATAAGCTCCGATGTTATCTCTTCTCTTGCTTTTTTGATGGGGATATTGGGCATCATCAGCATGATGAGCATGGTTGTCAATGATCGCAAAGTCGAGTTTGGCATCATGCGTTCTCTCGGTTTTTCAAGTAGAGCTATCATCATAAAACTTATCGCTGAGACACTTATCGTGGCGATATTGGCATATCTCTGTGCTATCGCATTATCGTATCTAATCTTGGATGCCATAGGGCATATGGAAAAATTTCAAGGCTATATCAATGGTGATATCACGCCCTCTTTAGCGATTAGTGTATTTTTTATATCGATTATTATGGCAACGCTCGGCTCTCTACTTCCTGCCATTTGGGCATCACGAGTTGACCCGATGAGTCTCATCCTTCAAGGGGGTGCAAGATGAGATTGAAAGCAGAACATATCGAACATTTTTACGCCCAAGACACTATCTTATCGACTATCTGAATATTGAAGAAAATATAACACTCAATGCTCTTGATGCAACCAAAAGTAGTGCTCTTTTAAAAGCTCTAGGCATAGAACATCTCGCATCAAGATATAGTGATGAAGTTTCAGGAGGCGAGCGTCAAAGAGCCGCCATTGCCCGCGCGCTTATCAATGATCCGACCTTTGTTTTTGCCGATGAGCCAACAGGCAATCTCGATACAAAAAATGCCATAGGTGTCTTTGAGCTCTTTAGAAAGTTTAAAGAGACAGGCTTTGTCGTCGCTACGCATGATAAAAAGATAATCGATTATGCCGATACGATTATAGAGATGGAGGATGGTTTTGTTAAAAACATTTATACACAATGAGATAAATCTTCTCTTTATATGGCTCATTATCGGTCTAAGTGCAGGGTTAATATATTCGCTAGAGCTTCTAGGGGTAAGCGATTTTGATTCTCTTTTGGTAGCAAGTCGTATGCGATCACTCCATATATCACATATGCTCTATGGGTTTTTTCCGCTTGTCTTATCGCTATTACCGTTTGCGCTTTTTGAAAAAGATCAGATACTCGATGCTGCCATCATCAAAAATCTCAAGAGATATTTTGTGACATGGAATCTCTTTTTGCTTCTTATGAGTATGACGATTTTATTTGGAGATATAAGAGGTTTGCCTTTTTATGACTTCGCCTACTGGCTCAACTTTATCTTAGCCTCAAGTGGCCTTTTTTATATCTATGCACTCTTTTTGGCTATCAAAAACTATGGAAGTACAAGACCTCTGTGGGTCAATGTCTCTTTTGGAATAACTATCATTGCACCTTTTTTGCTCATCTTTTTGATGAATCCCTCCTATGGGCAAGTTGAAAAAACCCTTGTAGGACCCCATGGTGATAATACCCTAGGTATGAGCTTTGCACTCATCCCTATCTACTATCTACTCATAAAACTCTTTGCACATAAAGATTTTACCCCCAGAGTGCACATCTTGTGGATTATTCCTTTTGTGGGCTATATCATCTCGCTCATTATCCGCAACTTTTTGCACTCACTGAGTTACAATGAAGAGTGGTTTTTCCAATACCTCACACTCCTTTATATACCGCTTTTGTATATATGGCTCAAAGATGCAAAGATTAGTTATGCAACAAACCCATACCTCATCATATCTATCTTGGCATTTCTCTTTGTCGATATAGAAGGTAATATCCTATTTATCCCCGAAATTCGACATATGATCCATAAAAATGATCTTGTCATCGGCCATGCGCATATCGCTATGGGAATAGGCGTAGCGTTTATGGGGCTGAGCATACTCTATCATTTCCTGCCAAACCTCTTTAGCAAACGCCTTGCCGTCTTTTGGAGTATTGCATTGAGTTTGATCACTCTAGTACTCACTATCGCCGGCATCAAAGAAGCAGGGATTTTTGATATAAATATCAATTACCTATGGCTACTTCGATCATTTTTTGGGTTACTCATTATCATCTATATACTCTTTCTATCCATAAAAAACCTCGGGCTCAAACTCGAATCTAAAATATCATTTTACCATTTAGTCGGTCTGCTGAGTGATGGCATTGGCGGTCTTCTTTTGATACTAGCAGGTAATGTTATTTTCCCTTTATTTGGGTTTCATTTTGGTGGAAGTTATACATATGTGGTTTTTGCTTTCATGCTAGGTGTTGGGACGATACACTTTTTTGGACTTTTTACCCAAGGTGAGCCCCTAGCAAACATCAGTGCTCTCATCCGTGTACTCGTCGGCTCTACATTTATAGCGCTCTTTACGACAAATCATATTGATAATATCGGGCTTTTAGTCGGTGTGTACGATATAGGCTTTGCTTCTGTCTATTGGCTCTTATTGAGGAGTGAGCGATGAATGCCTATACGCTCCTTCTAAGTGCTCAACTTCTCTACTATCTACTCATAACACAAACAGGGGTTGTGGGGGCTTTTGATTCGCATATCCATGATCTCTACACACTACCGATTGGTGGAGTATTGGGGAGTCTATTTGCAGCGTTTATCAAACACAATCATATAAAGATAGAACTCTATGCTCTTCTTTTTTGCCAACTGTTGCTCTCGCTTTTTTATCCTCACTATTCTCTTTTATGGATACTTCTGCTTGGTTTCATCGTAGGCTATACAA
Source organism: Sulfurovaceae bacterium (assembly GCA_037383745.1). Taxonomy (GTDB): domain Bacteria; phylum Campylobacterota; class Campylobacteria; order Campylobacterales; family Sulfurovaceae; genus BN30871. The sequence goes on along the minus strand of JARROQ010000011.1, from coordinate 22,889 downwards.
CACCGCTGCTCTTTTTTATTTTCAAAGACCAAAAAAAGATAAACCTAGCGATTGGGCTTGGACTCTCATACGCCATAGGAACAGCACTTTACTCTTACCCCTTTGAGCAGAGAGATAGCATCGCTTTTGTGCTTTCGGTTATCTCCATCGCATCGCTATTCTTTTTGGAACTCAAACCTACAAAGAAAATCGAAGAAAAAATGAATGGAAAAATCATCGCTATTTTAGTGCTATGGATATTTGCAGATTCGGCACTTTTTGAGACACTCAGTAGATCTATCGATATGGATATATGGAGCCACTACACATTCACTATCATAACATTTCACATCATCGGTATATTAACAGCATATAAATACCCAATGGATGTAGTTAAAAAGCATCGTATCATCTTCCCGCTTTTTCTCCTTTCGTATCTACTTTTCACGATAAAAATACCTATTTTACTCGCCATTATCTATCCATTTACGATTTCATATTATAATTTTTCATTATTTAGATATATTATAAACCTAAATAATATAAAGACTATAGGTATCGCTATGGTCCTCGTCGGATGGGTAGCAACAAGTTTGGCAAATGCGATAGCCCTCGAAAAACAGATTTGGATCGTCTACTTAATTTTTGCACTTTTCTGTGCAACATTTTTTATCTTAAATAGGAGAAAATATGAAAAAAGTAATCATTCTACTCACGCTTATAAGCGCTTTCATACACGGACAAAACCTCAAATTTGACTCAGGTTTTATACGAGCGCACACGGAAGTATTTGGTGATCGCACGATCGATCCTACATTTCACAAAGCAACATCAAAACTGACGATACAAAACGGATTGGCAAAAACTTTAAAAGGCACCATAGAGGTATCGATGAAAGATTTCATAAGTGACAATGAAAAAAGAGATGAACATATGCAAAGTGCACTCGAATCTTCATCTTTCCCAAAAGCGTCTTACAAGATATCTGAAGTCGTTGAAAATGGTAATGGCTATATGCTCAATGGCACTCTTTTGCTGCATGGGGTCTCTAAGCCACTCTCTTTTGATGCCACTATAGCAAGTGAAAACGGTAAGGTACATATCGTTGCAAAGAGCAAAATAAAAATGAGTGATTTTGGGATAGAGCCACCGAAAATGTTTTTATTAACCGTGAGAGATCAGGTTGATTTGAGTGTGGATATCTTGCTCAAATAGATCGCTTCACCGATAGCAAACGGTAGTGTAGCAAATGGATATTTTTGTTCTTGAAGTAGCTTTTCTAGCCAATTTAAAGGCTCACACAGTGACTCATCAGAGAGTTTAAATGTGCCATAATGCACAGGGATAAATCTCTGCACTCCAAGATCAGTACATGCTGCAAGTGCCTCTTGCGGATCGAGGTGATTGTGGCGCATGATATACTCGGGTTTATACGCGCCTATCGGTAAAAAAGCATCGCCAATCTTAAAGCGTTTTCCTATCTCTGCAAACTGCTCCCCATAAGCAGTATCTCCTGAATGGTAAAAACTACATTGATCATTTTTTACTACAAAGCCACCCCAAAGCGTTCTGTTTTTATCGAGTAGGTATCTGTTGCTCCAATGCAGAGAAGGGACAAATGTGACTGTTACATCTTTTATACGATACGCTTCCCACCAATCAAGTTCGATCAAGTTTTTATACTTTTTAAAATATCTTCTAAAACCCTTTGGAGCCACTATCGTTAAGTTTGGGTTCTGTTTTATGAGAAATTTAATGGATGGCATATCAAAATGATCATAATGTGAGTGTGTTATGAGTACAATATCTGCCCTGATTTGCTCTTTTAAAATGGGAAGCTCAGTATATCTTTTATAAAACGGGATATTACCAAAAAGTGGATCGATAATGATGTTGAGTCCATTCATATTTGCCCAGAGCGTGGCATGCCCTAGCCACAAGACTACATTTGGTTGAGGTGCTACACTCTCTTTGATGACTGCCATCTTTTTGCAATCATCTGCATCTTTTTTTGAAAAAAGCACATCAAATCGCCACCGAAGCAGATCATAGAGCCGTACCTTTTTTGAAGTATATCTATTCTTCTCCATCACATCCAATTTTTCTCTTTTAATATATCAAGATTATAGCTAACTTCATCGAATTTTGCTTAGAACTATCTTTTTTTCAAAAGAAACATAGTAGAATGTTACACAAATCTAAAATACCAGAAAAGTTAATGCCATGATCTATTTTTTGTCTAATTTTCTACCTTTTAATCTTTTTAGTTATATATCCGTACGAGCAGGGATTGCATTTTTTATCGGATTGATGCTCACTCTTTTTCTTATGCCAAGATATATCCGCTGGGCAAAAGCAAAAAATGCGAGTCAACCTATCAACAAATATGTAACAACACATGAAGCCAAAAGCAAGACACCGACAATGGGTGGAGCTGTCTTTCTTACTGCTTCTATTATTGCCATACTCATAAGCGGCAACGTCACAAACCTCTATCTTCTCGGGGGACTCTTTACGATCATAAGTTTTGGACTCATAGGACTCAAAGATGATATTGGTAAGGTTCTCTCAGGAGATAACCTCAAAGGACTAAGCCCAAGAGGTAAATTTTTGTTGCAGATAGCAGCTTCAATTGTGGTCACGATATTTTTAGTGATTGCAGGCTTTCCGACTGATTTTTATGTGCCTTTTTTGAAAACACCGCTTTTTGATATCTCCTACTTTATGGTTATCTTTTGGGTCGTCATATTTTTAGCAACTACAAACGCAGTCAATCTCACGGATGGGCTTGATGGGCTTGCTACCGTACCTTCTATCGTTGCTCTTGCTTCACTTGGACTCATCACATATGTTACTGGTCATGCTATCTTTAGCGAATACCTTTTAGTCCCTAACATAAAAGGCGTTGGAGAGATGGCGATTATTGTCGGGGCATTTATGGGATCGCTTTTAGGCTTTTTATGGTTCAACTGTTATCCTGCAGAAATCTTCATGGGAGATACCGGTAGTCTCTCTATAGGCGGGCTTATTGCCTACCTTGCAATACTTGGCAAGAGCGAGATCTTACTTCTGCTTATCGGTATCATCTTTGTCATCGAAACCGCCTCTGTGATACTTCAAGTAGGAAGTTATAAATTACGAGGTGAGCGGATATTTCTCATGGCACCGATTCATCACCATTTTGAGCTCAAAAAATGGGCTGAAAATAAAATCATAGTCAGGTTTTGGATGATTGCCATTTTGGCAAATGTCTTAGCACTCATCTCCTTTAAGTTTAGATAATGCAAGAACAAAACAGACCTACGCTTTTTGGATACGGACTTACCACAAAAGCGATAGCAAAAAAGCTAGGGGGCGGGTGCATCTTTTTTGATGATAATGCAAAAGAGAGTTTCAAAGATGAATTTGGCAACACTATCTACCATTCAAGCCAATTTGATCCACAAAAAAGTGATCTCGAGATACTCACACCGAGCATAAAACCAAATCATCCTCTTTTGCAAAAAGCAAAACATCCTATCAGTGAGTATGACTATTTTTTAGGCGATAGCGCACACGAAAAACCATTCAATATCTGGATTAGCGGCACAAATGGTAAGACGACGACTACCCAGATGGTGGTACACTTGCTTCAAAAACGAGGGGCAATTAGTGGTGGTAATATAGGCACACCCTTAGCAGATATGAGCATGGAGGCTCCAATCTGGGTCTTGGAGTCTAGCTCTTTTACACTCCATCACACTAAAAGTGCTGCGCCCAATATCTATATCCTCCTCCCTATAACTCCGGATCATCTCGATTGGCATGGCACAAAAGAGGCATACGAAGAATCAAAGCTAAGCCCGCTTAAAAACATGAGAGAGGGTGAGCTTGCTCTGATTCCTAAAGGTCTCAAGGTACCAAAAAGTGATGCCTTTATCATAGAGTATGACTCCAATGAATCTCTAGCAAATACCTTTGATATTAATAGAGCAAAGATTGATTTCAAAGGCGCATTTTTACAAGATGCTCTCTTGGCACTTATCACGACAAAAGTACTCTATGGCGAGCTTGATTATGCACTTATGAATGCTTTTATCAAAGAGGCACATAGACAACAAGAGATCATTGATAACAAAGGGCGACTTTGGGTTAACGACTCTAAAGCCACCAACCTTGATGCGACTATCCAAGCAGTCAAAGCGTATGGCGATAAAGAACTGCATCTTATACTCGGCGGTGATGATAAGGGTGTTGCTTTAGATGAACTTTTTGATGTTCTAAAGGAGCATAAGATAACACTCTATGCTATAGGCTCAAATGAGGCGAAGCTTATGGATTTGGCAAAACGATATGCTATCCCCGCTTATGCACTTAGCACACTAGAAAAAGCCCTGAGAGAGATAACAAAACATCACACAAAAGACTCCATAGCGATGCTCTCTCCTGCTGCTGCTAGCCTCGATCAGTTTAGCTCTTATAAAGAACGAGGCGATCTTTTTATCAAGATTGTAAAAGAGTTTTAAGAAGGCTCAATGCTAAGCTAAAATTAATCTTAGATAGTTATAATTCTATCTCTTTTGGCTCGATAGCTCAGTTGGTAGAGCAGCAGACTGAAAATCTGCGTGTCGACAGTTCGATTCTGCCTCGAGCCACCACTTAAAAAATCTTCAAAAATAATTTCAAAAACTTAACACAATTCTTTTCAAAATTTGGAAAAAGTTACCTATCTAATCCATTGACCTTGAAGCTTATCCGATGCTCGACGCATCTCCCATGTTCTCTAATGGCTTCAATATGCGCTTTTGTGCCATAACCCTTATGCTTCTCAAAATCATATTGAGGATATTCACTAGCGATACGACGCATATACCTATCGCGTGTTACCTTTGCGAGTATGCTTGCTGCGCTTACCTCTTTGATCTGCTCATCGGCTTTTATCATTGTCTCTATCCCCTCTACACCAAACGAGGAGTTGCCATCAAAGATGTGATGATATTCTTTTAGATTTTTTTGTATCTCGCGCAGAGCTTTTGTGATTGCGGCACTCATACCAACGGCATCAATTTCTTGCGCTGAAATCATAACTATATGATATTTTGATGCTTTTTTGACATTTTCAAAAATTTTTTCTCTTTATTTTTCAGAAATTTTCTTAGAATCTTTAACACACTCAACATCCTCTAGAAGCACGACACCAGCGACAACTAAAGGTCCCGCAAGAGGACCTCTTCCTGCTTCATCTATACCACATATTAACTTTTGATTGAACAATTATTTACTCTCACAAGTTATCATTTTAATGTCTCAAGAGTATCGAGATTAATCATTTTCTAACTCCTTCCTTGTTTTATACCCTGCAAATGTTGCGAGATACTCTTGACGATTATCCTAAGAACTTCCCTTGATTTTTTAGATCGGCTTCCATAATCTCTATCTCTCTATTGCCACTATGGACAATGGTATCATCCACACTATAATCAAGATCAGGATTTCTGTCGTTATAAGGAACGCTATTAAGGATCGTTTTGATGACATTAAATCTCGCTTTAAACTTATCATCGCTTCTTATAACAGTCCAAGGTGCTTTGGGAGTATGGGTTTTTTTAAGCATCTCATATTTCATCAATGTAAAATTGTCCCATTTCTCTTGCATCTGCAAATCAATCTCACTTAGTTTCCACTGCTTGAGCGGATTATGCTCACGCTCTAAAAAGCGGAGGTTTTGCTCCTCTTTTGTCACGGAAAAATATATCTTGATAAAATAGAATCCATGATTGACAAGATCAGCCTCAAAGTATGGGATACTATTCATAAATGTCTGATACTGCTCTTTGGTACAAAAACCAAATACAGGCTCCACCATAGCTCTGTTGTACCAGCTTCTATCGAAAAGCACTACTTCGCCACCTCTTGGAAACTGCTCAACATAACGCTGAAAATACCACTGACTTCTCTCAACCTCTGAAGGTTTTCCTAGTGCCACAACACGATAATGTTTCTCATTCATATACCGCGTGATACGACGAATCGCTCCCCCCTTGCCAGAAGCATCTCTTCCCTCAATCAAGACAATCATCTTTGAGTCATGCTCCTCAAGATACTCCTGAAGCTTTATAAGCTCTACCTGGAAGGGTTTTAGCGAATCCTCTTGAGCTTGCTGAATATAATTTAAATATATATGTTTTTGGAAAACCTCATCTTTTTGAAAAAGATTAACAAATGATGTTATATCCACATCCTCTCCTTATTCAAATTTGTACCCGTTGCCCCAAACGGTTTTAATCCACCCATGTTTTTTATCGGGGTCTATCTTCTTTTTTAACCGACTAATCGTTACATTCATCGCATTATAGTTTGGATACTCACACTTATCTTTCCAAAACCGATCATGCAACTCTTCTCTGAGAATAGTCTTACTTGGGTTTTCTAGAAATAGTGCCAATAACTCGAGCTCCAAAGGGCTGAGCGTAATCTTTTGAGCATCTATGGTAGCGCTTGAAGCATCTCTATCCAAAGTGATATCTTTATACCTAATAACATTTTGACGGTCGATAACACCGCTTCTTTTTAAAACTGCTCTTACCCGCAATAGTAACTCTTTAAAATTAAAAGGTTTTGTTATATAGTCATCACAACCATACTCAAAACCGTCTTCTATATCACTGTCTCTATCTTTTGCGGTTAAAAATATTACAGGGATATTATATCCTATCTCTCTTAGGTTTGCTACAAATTTCCCCCCCTCAACACGAGGGAGATTTCTATCAACTATCATCAAAGAGGGGGTCTCTTCTTGCAAAAATTGTTCGACAGTATCAGTAGATAAAAATCCTGCCACTTTATACCCCTCTTTTTGAAGATGATACTCAAGAAGTTCAAGCAAATCCTCTTCATCTTCTATAATGACTATTTCGACCTCATCACTTTTCATGAGTGTATTATATCACGAGAGAGGTCGATATGCTCTAAAGCTTGCCTCCAATTTTTGCAAAGATTAACTTTGAAGATATATCATCTAGTCTTTCGATAATTTTGATATTTTTACGGATATATTTTAAAAGATTAAAATACTCCTCGGCAACGCTGTGTGAACTCCCCGCCTTTTGAATAATCTCTTTTTCTATGAGTGAATAGATATCATCAGTCTTACTGTATTCCACCTCTATTTTGCCTGCCAATGTCTCCAATTTATCGCGATCATCAAAGGTTTGAAACATTTCAAGCGTAAAATCAAAGGCATTGAGTGTAAATCTATTGATACTCAAAGACTCTTTGATAATCTTATAGAAATCAGATTCATTATCACCTAAAAAAATCTGTATATTCTTTATGTAATTATCGATATTTACCATGATTCTATTAACAACAGATGTAACCTTCAAATAAGCGATAAGTTCTCTAAGATCTCTGGCTTCGGGAGTATATTTTACAAAGATAAACACTATTTGATTGTCTACCTCTTCTGTTCTTTGTAAAATCTCCTTGATAGGTTTTTTTGCCTTTTGTAACCTCTCCTTATCTCCAACTTCTAGTGCTTGGAGTGCCAATTTATTTGCTAATGAGAGATCATTAATAATCTCAAGCATCTCATCTCTAACTTTATGTCTTGCTTCTATATATTCCGGTAACATTATCCAAACCTCCCTGTTATGTAATCTTCCGTGAGTTTTTCTGACGGATTTAAAAATATCTTTTCTGTCTTATCATACTCGACAAGATCACCGAGATACATCAATGCCGTATAATCACTCAAACGACTTGCTTGTTGCATATTGTGTGTTACTATCACCACGGAAACCTCTTGCTTGAGCTCAGATATCAACTCCTCTATAGCACCGGTAGATATAGGGTCAAGTGCGGAGGTGGGCTCATCAAAGAGCAACACATCCGGCTTTAAAGCTACTGCTCTTGCTATGCAAAGCCTTTGCTGTTGTCCGCCACTAAGTCCCATAGCGCTTGTATTGAGTCGATCTTTTGTCTCTCCCCAGATTGCCGCACCCTTAAGCGCAGCCTCCACTTTTCCTTCAAGCTCACTCTTGTTCTTTACTCCGGCAAGCTTAAGCCCATAAGCAACATTGTCAAATATACTCATAGGAAACGGAGTTGGTTTTTGAAATATCATTCCAATGTCTTGTCGTAATTTTATAAAATCATTCTCTCTTTTTATAGTAAGAATATTTTCTACCTTATTCTTTTTTCTATAGAGGTTAATCTCGCCCTCATATATGTTCCCTGGATAGAGATCATGGATTCTGTTCATTGCACGCAGCAGTGTCGACTTCCCACATCCACTCGGTCCGATAAGCGCTGTTATCTTATTTTTCTCTATTGTTAGATTGATATTCTTTAAAGAGGGCTCTTTTGCTCCCGGATAGGTAAAGAAGAAATCTCTTATATCAATAATTGTATTACTATTTTCCATACTTATTTTTCCTTATTTTTGATGATAAAACGACCGATTAGATTGATAAATAGAACAATCATCGTTAAAACAAATGATGCAGCCCATGCCAATTCTCTACTTGATTCATCCGGATAGGTTGCAAGGTTGTAGATACTTACAGTCAGTGATGGGAATTGCCCGCTAAGATCCAACGTAAAAAACTGATTATTTGCCGATGTAAAAAGAAGTGGCGCCGTCTCCCCGATAATTCTTGCAAAAGAGAGGAGAATGCCGGTTGTTATCCCTACCTTTGCCGCCTTTATAACAATCTGCATAATTATCTTGTGTTTACTCCCCCCAAGAGCGATTCCTGCCTCTCGTAACTCTTTTGGAACAAGTGAGAGCATATTGTCTGTAGTCGATATGATAATAGGCATCATCATGATACTGAGTGCTATGATGCCTGCCCATCCATTATAACTCCCTACAGGCGCAACAAAAAGAACATAAACAAAAACACCTATAACGATAGAGGGTGCCGACATCATAACATCACTAAGATTTCTAATGATAGAACTAAACTGCTTATTTGTCGCGTACTCTCGGAGATATATCCCTGCCATCATACCAAGCGGTGTTGCTACCGCACTTGCTATGAGTGCCATGGTAAATTGACCCACGATGAGGTTTCTTATGCCTCCCTCAACAAGATCTTTTGTAAAAGTGCTTACATGTACACTTGAGATTCCTTTGTATGTGAGTGTTGCTAGTATCCAAAACAGAAAAGATATACCTATGACTGCCGATATCGTTGAAAGCGCCAATATAAGCTTATTGAGGAAGAGTCTATTTTTCATTTTGCGGCTCCCATCTTATTTTTATTGAGAAAATAAAATTTTGCGAGCGATATAATCGCAAAACTTACCGCAAAAAGTATGAGTGCAAGATAGTACATGCTATTCATCTCAAGCCCTTGTGCTTCAGAGAAATTGTTCGCAAGTAAAACAGGGATGGAGGTGGTTGGATCTGTTATCTTGCTTGGCATAGTCATGATCGAGCCTATCAAAAATGCAACCGCCATCGTCTCACCCAAAGCTCTACCGAGCGCTAGGATGATAGAGCCTATGATGCCGCTTTTTGCATAAGGCATAATGACATCTTTTATCACCTCATATTTTGTAGCCCCCATCGCATAAGCTGACTCTTTTAAGACCGGGGGTGTCGTATTCATAGCATCTCTAGTTACTGCTGCCATAAAAGGGATAATCATAATTGCTAAGACGATTCCTGCCGTTAATAGTCCAACTCCATTGCCTCCAAAGAGCTCTTGGATAATAGGTGCAAAATAGAAAAGCCCCCACATCCCGTAGATGATACTTGGGATGGCTGCTAAAAGTTCGATAGCTATCGAAACCGGTGCTTGAAGTTTATCGTGAGATATCTCGCTTAAAAATATAGCAATCCCCATTGCAAGCGGCGTTGCTAAAACCATAGCAATCAACGTGCTCAAAAGCGTCCCCACTATAGGTATCAACCCGCCAAAAATTCCACCCTCGTCATCCTCGTTTGCACTCCAAGTTTCTCCGGTAAAAAAGTCTATTCCAAACTCATGAAATGCATCTTGCGCATAAGCAAAGAGAACTGCAAATATACCTATAAGTATGAAAAAAGAGAGCGTTGCGGAGAAAAAAGAGAAGCCTCTAAATAGCTTACCACCCATGTTTTATTGCCTTTATAATTGTTGGTAGGAGTATAAAGAAATTTGGTAACATTTTGATACCGTCCGAGGGTGAAAAAAGTGTATCTTTTTTATGTGATTTTGGAGTTTTGTGTTGAAGGGAGGCTACCCAAGGAGAGATCCTTGGGCGTTTTTAGATATCTTATTTGATTTTTTTAGCTTCCCAATATGATCTAATCATATCTTTTGTCTCTTTTGGAAGCGGTACATAACCAAGTTCTGTTGCTGCAGCATCGCCATTAGCAAATACCCAGTCCATAAATTTTGTTACATTTTTATTTGTATCGACTTTCTCTTCAGGGAGAAGCAAGAAAGTAGCTGCAACTATCGGATAAGACTCTGCACCTTCCGGGTCGCCGATAACAGCGTAGAAGTCGTTGTCAGGTGTCCAAGTGGCATATTTTGCTGCACTTTGAAAAGATGCAAGTGTCGGGTTGATATATTTACCCTCTTTATTCTCTATTTGAGCAGCTGCAAGTCCAAGTTTTGTTTTATATGAATACTCGATATACCCTATAGAGTTTTTGATCTGCTCTATATTTGCAGATACTCCTGAGTTTGATTTACCGGCAACAACTTTAGGAGCTTTCCATGTAGGTTGTTTGCTTACTTCAAGCGCAGGGTCTATCTTGTTTAGGAAGTATGTAAAGTTAAATGTTGTTCCTGATTTATCTGCTCTAACGGCAACAGTGATAGGCTCATGAGGAAGCTTAAGCCCCACATTGTGTGCAGTGATTTCTGCATCATCCCAATGAGTAATCGCTCCACTAAAGATTCCGGCTACTGCTTTTCTGCTCAATTTGAGCTCTCCATCTTTAACACCATCGATGTTATAAGCCAAAACAACGGAACCTACAACTGTAGGAAACATATAGAGTTTATCAGCTCTAAGCGCTTCAGGCTTCAATGGTTTATCACTTCCTGCAAAGTCAACCATTCTGTTTTGAATAGATGTTACGCCATCGCCTGATCCTGTAGGCGTATAATTGATTTGTACTCCTGTTGCTTTATAGTACTCTGATGTCCAAACTTTATAAAGCGGTGCAGGAAACGATGCCCCTCTCCCTTTGAGATCTTCTGCATAAGCACATACTGCTAGAAGAGAAGACGCTACCAATGTTGCAAGTATTTTGTTCACTTTCATTATCTTTCCTTTTAAGTTAAATTACACTGCATTGTAAAACAACTTGGAAACATTTTAGAAACATTACTCACCCATGTAGCGTTTGCGCTTTGGCTCTTTAAGCATAGTAAGATCGGTGAGTATAAAACCGTCAACGCAGTTATTAAATTGGCTATCATAACCAAAATCAAAAAACTTGACACCACCCTCTTCACATATATCACTATACTGCTTATAAAGCGTCGGAATAGCAAACCCCATAAAACTAAGCTCATCTTTAAGCCTTCTAAAATCCTCTTTATAGTTATCGCCTGAAAATATCTGCTCAAATCTTTTTTTGAGCCCACTAGGCATCTCAAAAGGATACTTATGTTTGATAATTTGCTCTTTTGGATTAAAATAATGAGAATAAAAATAGACAAGAGCACTTTTTGCTTCATTGCTAAAATGATCACTCATACTCACTGCCCCAAAAAGATACCTGATATCTTGTCTCTTAGTAACAAGTGCGCCGATGCCTTGCCAGAGATAATCAAGCGCTCTTGTGTTCCAATATTTTGGCTGAACAAAACTTCTACCTAACTCTATGGAGTTGGGCATATATCGCTCAAACTCCTCTTTAAACTCGAAAAGATTAGAAGTATAGAGTCCCTCCAGCCCAAAATCCTCATAGATATCATTACAAAAACCCACTCTATATGCACCTGCGATTTGCAATGCTTCATCATCCCAGATGACGAGATGATTGTAATAAAAATCATACTCATCGATATCTCTTTTTTTACCGCTTCCCTCGCCTACAAATCGAAAGCTTATTTCCCGAAGTCTTCCTATCTCTTTAAGCACGGCATCTTCTACCTCATTTTGATAGAGGATTATCTTCTTACCGTCAAAAGTCTCTCCAAGCAGTTCACCTTCTTTTAGAAGTGATTTGATTTCACTTCGAGATTCGGGCATAGATATCTCGTTTTGTGTCTTAAATAACTCTCTTCTTCCTTTTGCAACTCTATAGAAGTGTTTTCTAAAAAGTTTGATTTGCTCTTTTTTGGGAATATTGCTCAAGCCATACGACTCAAAAGGGATGCTTTTACCTATAGTAAATTTGATATTTTTACCTTTTGATTTAAACATCTCATGCGGGAGTGTTGCTGTGGCAAGATTACGATTAAGCATAGAGACAAAATAGAAGCTCGATGAATTTTTCGCATCGATAAATATCGGCAATATAGGCGCCCTTAACTTTGAAGCAATCTTTAAAAATCCGCTCTTCCAAGGCGTATCTTTGATCCCTGTCGGTCTTGCCCTACTTACCTCTCCTGATGGGAAGATGATAACCGCTTCTTCATTTTTGAGTGCATCATATATCCCCTTGAGTGCTTCTTTGTCCATCTTGCCTTGGATATTATCGACAGGGATGAGTAGTGAGCTTAGATGCTCGATATTGGACAGAAAGGAGTTCGCAACAATCTTGATATCTTTTCTAACATCTTTTAAAAGATGGATGAGCGCCATCGCATCAAGCGCACCCAAAGGATGGTTGGCAATGATAACAACCTTACCATAAGAGGGGATATTATCCAACTGGTTTTTCGTGAGCTCTATATTGATATCAAAATAGTCTAAAATCGACTCGATAAAACTAAATCTATCTTTATGGTGCGCATTTTGTATAAAATCATTGACCTCATCTTCATGGAAAAATCTCTTTGCTAGAGATACCATTGATGACTTGATCATTTTTGGTAGCTGATTTAAAATAGGATAATGGTGTGTTAGATATTGATCAACGCTTATTTGCATTTCTTTCCTTTAAATATAATCAAAAGGATAAGATAGAATGATTACAGCTTTATTACAATTTAAGAGAGTTTATAGCCCACGCCCCAAACAGGGCTGATGTAGTGTTTTGAGCTATTGGGGTCTATTTTTTTCTTGAGCCTATTCATAGCTACATTGATTGTTTTGTCATTGAGTCCATTGACCTCTTCACCCCAAACCTCTTCACGTAAAAAGTCTCTTTCGATAGAAATATTTGGATTTTTGATAAATGTGTGGAGGAGTTTATACTCAATCTTTGTAAGATCTACCTTTTCTTTTTCTATAAAAAGTTCTCTTTTTGCGGTATCAAGTATAAGATCTCTGTAGCGTAATCTTTGTGTATTGATAAGTCCACTTCTCTTTAGGAGCGAGCGAACTCTAACAATAAGTTCTTTTGGAGAGAACGGCTTGGTCATATAGTCATCGCCGCCCGAACTAAAGCCTTGCAAAAGATCACTTTCTTGGTCTCTTGCTGTTAGAAATATAACCGGGATATCATACCCTTGATTGCGGATATGCGCGATAAATTCACTCCCCTCAACACCGGGAAGATTTCTATCCATTATGATAAGTGAGGGGCTCTCTTCTTCCAAAAACCGTTCTACAAAATCAGTCGATAAAAATCCCGTAACTCTATAGCCTTCCTTTTGAAGGTGATACTCAATAAGTTCAAGTATATCTTCTTCATCCTCAACAACAACAATTTCTATATCTTCTTTAGTTTCCATAGTCTTATAATAAAATCACTTTATAACATTTTAGTAACATCAACTAGAGATTCCTTTTAGTACAAAAAAGATTATCGCGGAAAGTACGGCAGATGCCGGCACAGTGATAAGCCAAGCTGCGATAATTTTTTTAACCATTCCTCTTTTGATATAGGCTTCACGAAGCACTTTTTTGATCTTCTTGACCTTCTTTTTTTGCCCTTTTATCGCATCTAAAAGTTCGATTTGTTCTTTATAGTTATCCTCATCGACTTCATCAAGTGCTACTTTGAGCTGCTCTAATCTTTCAGCCTCGATATTGAGCTTTTTCTGTTTTTCATTTGCTTGCTTGCTATCAAGCCACTCTCTCAAAAATCCTACCCCGAATATCCCTCCGACTGCGATATGCGTAGAAGAGACAGGGAGTCCAAGCTGAGAAGCTATAAGTACCGTAATCGCTGCTGCCATCATGATAGAAAATGCTCGCATCTGATCGAGCTCAGTAATCTCGGAACCGACAGTTCTTATAAGCCTTGGTCCATACAGCCCAAGACCTATCGCTATACCGGCACCGCCTACTATCATCACCCAAAGAGGGATTGAAGCTTCTATCTCAACACCTTGGCGCACAAGAGCATCCGCAACTGCGGCTAAAGGACCAATCGCATTTGCAACATCATTTGCCCCATGTGCAAAGCTAAGCAATGCGCCTGAAAAGATAAGCGGTATCGTAAAGAGCGTATTGAGATCCGAGCGCATATCGCCGATAAGTGCAATTCTCTTTTCGATCCTTGGTCTTACTAAAAAATAAGAGGCTACCCCAAAAAGTACGCCGAGAAAAAGTACCAGTAAAAAACTTGGTTTTGGGCCATTTGTAACAAAAGGGATAAACGGCACGATATTTCCCCATACATGCTTGAGTCCTTTAAGTACTAAATAACCCGTAAAAATGGCTACCATAAAAGCGACAAGCCAAGGTACTACGGTTCTTGCTGCTGTGATTTTATCATCTTGATAGAGTATCTTTGATTTGATGATATACAAGATAATCGCTGCGATGATACCGCCTAAAAGAGGAGAAACCACCCAGGAAGCCACGATGGCACCCATAGTTGACCATGAGACGATGCTAAATCCCCCGGCCACAATTCCTGCTCCCATAACGCCACCTACGATAGAGTGGGTTGTTGAGACAGGTGCTTTGAGCCATGTCGCAAGATTGAGCCAAAGTGCCGCCGCAAGCAGTGCTGCGCTCATCGTTTCAACAAATATCATAGGATCGCCGCCAAAAGCATCGATAGAGATGATCCCTTTTTTGATAGTACCGACAACATTTCCACCGGCAAGTATTGCACCTAAAAACTCAAAGATTGCCGCTATGGCTATCGCCCAAAACATTGTGAGTGCGCCTGAACCGACAGCCGGACCTACATTATTTGCAACATCATTTGCCCCAATATTCATAGCCATATATGCACCAAAAAGAGAAGCGAGTATCAGATACTCTTTATTTGGAATATTTCCCATAAAAAATTCTACATAGAGTGCAACAGCAAATGTGAAAAGTGCTGCAAAAAAGAGCTTAAGCGTGCTATTCATCTAACTTTCCTTGAATGATTTTAGAAAGTATAGATAAAAAGTCTTACAAAAATGTTACCAAAATGTTATATTTGATTGTGCAGACCAAAAAGGTCTGCGATAAAAGGAGTTTAAAGAGTGCGATTACCAGTGTATATCAGCTGTTAGCATTATGCTATCTGTATCAACATCATCTTCCGTATCTTGAAGATAGTTAGCGATAAACCTTACATTATCATTGTATTTCCAAGCTACACCACCGAGTTTTCTCTCTTTTTCGATCCCGCTATCAAGATCATAAGCATCATATCTAGCCAACACTGCCCAATCATCGGCAAATCTAAATTCACCGTTCACTGAATAACCGTCACCTGCATATTTAACAGATGCTTCATTTGTTTTCACGTATTGTGCTGCGATCAAGAACTCAGGTTGGTTATAGACTGCATGCACACCATACCATTGAAAATCACCGCTCGTTGCATCACCCATTTTAAGATTGTCTTGATTCATTTGACCAAAGAATGAGATATTGGCATATTGAAGATTCTCTTTTCTTTTCTCTTTTCCTGTACCAAGCAAGTGACCTGTAAGTCTCCACTCACCGCTTAGACCCTCTCCATCGATCTCACCATGATACCCCTCACCATTGAAGACGCCAAGCTCACTTGAGAAGTAAGGAGTTTTTGTTTTGAAGTTAACACCGATATCAGAAGAGTTTGTAAAGTGTGCACCCATGTCATCTTCTACAAATACTTTAGAGATAGATCTATAGTTCCAACCGCCGTGCTCTTCAAAATCTATCCAAGGTCTATGTGCTTGACCGATCTCTACACCTGTATATGGCAAGATGTTATCAAGATAGAGATATGCATATTTGAGTCTTACTTCCCAGCTGTTATCATCTTTTGCTGTATCTTCACCTGTGTTTTGAAATGTATCCAAAGTAATTCTTACATAATCTTTTGGATTCTCTTTAAAGAATGCTTTTGCTTGAAAATAGTTTCTTCTCGTTTCAAACTTATCTGTTCTATCCCCGCCGTCTTCTTTTGAACTCACAAAACCAAGATAGTGTGTACCGCTAAACTCGATAACCGGAGCTTTTTTTACAAGAGGAAGTATAAAAACATTTTATAACAAAAAAGTTACATTCGTTAATCAATCATTAATTTATCGTTTATTGATATAAAGAAAACTTTGCGCCATGCTTATCTAGAAATTCAAGCACACTTTTTTGTCCAAGCCTTTTTGCATAATCTTTGGCATTCATGCCGTGGTTATCTATCTTGTTAATATCTGCTCCATTTTTTAGAAGCAACTCTATCATCTCTATGTCATTAAAGCAAGATGCTAGCATAAGCGGTGTTATACCGCTCTTTCTTTGGGTATTGTTTACATCTAATCCATTGTCGATGCAAAAAGAGACGATATCTTTTCTTTTAAATTTGATAGCCACATCTACAGCACTCAATCCTTGGTCATCTAGCGCAAAGAGGTCGGCCCCATTTTCTACCAAAGCCTCTACAAACTCCAAACTCGCATAACTTCTTATGGCGAGAAAAAGAGGTGTCGTCTCGTCATGATCTTCAAGATCATACTCACATCCAAGCACGATTGGCTTGCTGAGATCAACTCCATTTTTCAAAAGTGCTTTGAGTGCTGTTATACTGTCATTTTTTATCGCATTGATCAAATCTTCCATGATACCTCTATGTAATATATATGTAACCAATTTGAGATATTATAGCATTGCTTAGAGCAAATACCATGAAAGGAGTAATAATGTTTATTAGTAATATCGTTAAAAAAATCGTTAAAAACGATGGAAAAACATCCATAGTAGCTAAAAAAATAGCAAAACTAAAAAACTCAAAAGAGTTTCATTATCTTGTTGATGTAACGAGATAACCTACGAAGAGAACATCCCAGCACCCATCATTCCGGCAGCTTTAGATTTCTTGTAATCTTCAGCCATTTTGTTGATATCATTGATCGCGCCTATAAGCATGATCTGCAAAGAAGCTTTGTCCGCAAGCAGTGAATCATCGATATCTATGTCGATTACTTCACCCAAACCATTTGCACTGATTTTAAGCATCCCGCCACCTGATTGTGCACTGAGAGTTGTTGATCTTGCTTCTTCTTCAAACTCTTTCATGCCTGATTTCATCTTCTCCATCATAGCAGACATCTTGCTCATATCAAGTCCATCAAACATTACTCAAGTCCTTCTATCACTTGTGAGATCGAGTTATCATCATCAACGATTACAATCTTTGGCTTATAGCTATCGGCTTCTTCTTTATCCATCTGTGCATAAGATATAACGATTATCTTATCGCCTACATGTACTAATTAAGATTTGCATCCGTAACGGTGGCTCTATGAATCTTACTATAGAGCATTGTGATCGTCATGGCTTCCATCTCCTCTTTTTAGTTGTTATATTATACAAAAAAATTGTGAACTTCGCGTTACACTCTTTTTAAACTGCAATCTTAGTTTATTGTACTGTTATATTTTATAATTATCTTATCTTTTATATCTATAATATTAAATTGAATTTGGATGATACCAAAATAAGTTTTAAGAGGGCTTAGAGGAAAAAGTTAGTCAATATCACCCAACCCTTATACTTTTCATTTCCCAAAGTTTCCAAAATCATACCTTATGTTAGATAACTACTAAGTAGGGTAGGCTTATCGAAAGGCTATGAATTGAAAGAATGTAAAAGAGCAATTAGGTAAATTCTTTTGTAGAAAATGAAGAGTAGTTATCATTATTATTGAATATTTCTATAATGATATTTTATTTTTCTTCTGCTGTACTTTCTGTTATAATCTGAAAAATTATAAAGGTTATAAGTATGATAAATAGGCTACCGTGGTGGATGGGCGGCATTTTAATGGCAGGTCTTTTACTCCTAACTTTCTCTGTTTTCGGTGCGGATAGACCTCTGGGTGCTTCAACTTATGTACCTTATTTTGCAGGAGTGCTGTTTGATTTGGATCCTGAAAAATATTCTTATTTCAAAGAAATTGCCAATGCCGGTGCATGGGAAGGTGTGATGCTTTTTGGCGCACTGATAGGCGGATTTGTAACCTCTGTATTTATTACAAAAAGTTTTAGATTTTCATTGATTCCTTCAGGGTGGAAAAAGTACAAAAACAACTCGATACCCTCTAGACTCCTCTGGAGCTTTTTTGCCGGCTTCATTATGATTATAGGTGCAAGGCTTGCAGGCGGATGCACAAGTGGCCACTTCATGTCAGGTATAAGTCAAATGGCCATCTCCTCGATGGTTTTTGGTGCGGCAGTGATGATCTCGTTGCTTATCACCGGAAAACTTTTTTATCGTTCAAAGGAGCATTAGTGGTTATCATCGCAGCAACAAAGAGCGAAAGCCTAGGCACTCGAATAGCTCAAATGTTTGAAAATGTTATTCATCAGGGTCATGGTTCTTTGGCGTTAGTTTTCTTGATTGGGGTTATTTTTGGCGGGATAATCCAATATACAAGGGTAGATAAATTTGAGAAGATTGCAGGATTTGCAATGCTTAAAGACACAATTGTCCCTAAAATGCTTTTTTTGACGGTGGGTTTGGCTAGCATAGGACTCTACTATATGATAGAAGCGGGAGGAGCACATTATCATATTAAGCCGATTCTTCTGCAAGGGTTAATCATTGGAGGAGTTCTTTTTGGCGCTGCTATGGCAATCCTTGGCAAGTGCCCGGGAACCGGACCGGTTTCTATTGCTGAAGGGCGTATCGATGTTCTTATAGGAGCAATAGGCGGTTTATTTGGTGGTTTAGTCTTTACACTGTACTATGAAGATTTTTTTAAACCGATGATGGGTGACAATCTTGGAAAATTGACACTAGCAAAGCTCTTTCCGGGACATGAACATACCATTGTTCTTATCTTTGGTATTGTAGTTTCTCTGATTGCAATTGCAATTCCAAAAGTTGAACTTTTCGATGAGGCAGATTTGTCACAACTGCCTGATGATGCGAGACCGGATAAACAATAAATTATTTTTCTCATTCCCACGCTGTGTATGGGAACTCATATTTCAACATTTTATCATATTTACTGCATATAATAACACTATGAAAACTTTTGAAGATTTAGACTATAAGATACGCAGTGATATAAAAAAGCCTCTTATAGAAGGAAATTTTGCACTTTTTGAAGAGAAACTCAAAGAGCAAAGGCTAAAAAAAGATGCTTTAGCCGAGATATTGGAAAGTCTTATTTATGATGAAACGCACGGTTTTACATCCTACGTAACACCAAGTATCTCGCCTGCTATCTTTGAGTATGGCAAAAAATATCTACCTCATCTTGCACAAGATGCAACACTCGCTTTTGAGGCAGTGCACCTGACAAACAATGATGTCATCAAATGGTTTTTAGAAGAAGGTTTCAACATCGATACACAAGATGAAGAGGGCAACACGCTCACACATAGCGTAGCATCACTGCGATACACTTCAGCGCATAGTTTCAATGCTACCGATTATGATGTGCCAAAACCTTGGGAGCTACCAAACAATGATGATCCAAAAAAATGGAGATGCTCCTAAGCTACGAACCTGACATCTCTATCAAAAATCATGCAGGATTGACACCGCTTGATGTTGCTAAAAACTATGATAACTATCGGGTTTTAAAACTTTTAGAAGATTTTAATCACGATTAAAAAGTCTCAAATCAAGAGAGCTCAAACCTTCAAGATTAAGCGGGCTCATAACCTTATAGTTTTTCGCCGTCTCCTTTCTAGGCTCAAGCTGTTCATCTTCAAAGCTCTTGCCTCTTGCTGCTATCCCACAGCTTCTCTTTGCATCACATTTGAGATAAGCAGTATAGAGATGGTCTTTTTTCACAAGCCAAGGATTTGAAGGACCAACCGCACCAAACGGTCGCTTGATTCTTGTGTAGTATATGGTTATCTTTTCACCCTCTTTGAGCCCAATAGTACTTTTCTTAATGGCCCTTATCTCTGCACTTACTTGCAGATTTTCACTGTTTACTTGCGAGACCTCATCAACATATATTTGCAAAATTTCCGGAGAATTTTTTTGTAACTTATCATAATATTGAGGTGGCAACTCTGCAGCCAAAAAACTAAACATCAATGATAAAAAAAGTAGTAATCGCATCTTCCAAATCCTTTTGTTATAAGCAAATTGTAACAAAAAAGGGAAACTTTACAGTAATAGACAAAAAAGATACGACACAATCTATCTCAATACGATGCACAGCATCCTCTTGATACTCTCATTTTTTGAGAGTTTTATTAGAAAAACTTTTAAGATATAATTTTACTATTGTCGCTACTTAGGAGAAAAGAATGAGGGGTTTTATTTTTTTATTGATACTTATTTTGGGATGGATGTTCTACTATTCTCTGACAAATGTGAAAGTGGAAGAAAAATATTATACTCAAGAAGACAAGAAGCAACTTGAAGCCGAAGAAAAATCAAAAAACTATATAGAGGAAAAACACTTTGATAATCATCAGATAAAAACACAAACTCCTTATGTTGACGGCAAAATAAATGGTATCGTAAAAGAATATTACGTCGATGGTAGCCTCAAAGCAGAATCCCAATATAAAGATGGTGTAGCTGACGGTATCACAAAAGTTTACGACCAAGACGGGAACTTGCAACTCGAGATGACCTATAAAAATGGGCAGAAAAATGGAGCAGAAAAATCATATGATAAAGAAGGTAACCTTATTAGCACGATTGAATATGTTAATGATAGAATGAATGGTCCAGCTATCTCTTACGATAAAAATGGAAATATAAAATCAAAAGGGCTCTATGATAATGGACGGACACAAGGAGTTTACAAAACATTTTACGATACTGGCGAACTAGAGAGTGAATTTAAAAATATTGATACCCAAAATAGTGAAAGAATTTCTTATTATAAAGATGGAAAGATTAAATCTAAAACAAGATATTTAAGACAAAAAGCTCATGGCATCATGGAAACCTATGATCAAGATGGAAAATTGGAATTTAAAACTTCATACCATAATGGTGTAGAAGATGGGATGTCAACAAAATACAACAAAAACGGGGAAAAGAAATTTGAAATACCATATGAAAATGGCGAAAAAAACGGATTAGCAAAATTTTATCAAAACGGAAAAATCTCATTAAGCGTAGAGTATAAAAATGGCATAGAGGATGGTATAGAGAGAGTATATGGTGATAATGGTGATATTCAAAGAGAAACGCGCTATATGAAGGGATTGAAAAATGGGACAGAAAAATTTTATAGGAATGGTGTTCTCTCTCTTAGTATTGATTATGCAAATGACATAAGACACGGATATGAAAAAGAGTACCAAATCGATGGTCAAGTCAGAAGAGAAACACCATACTTAAATGGGAAAAAAGAAGGGTTAGAAAAGATTTTTAAAAATGGAAAAGTAGTAAAAACAACAACTTATAAAAACGATAAAGTGATAGCTACAAATTGATTTGCTCTCTTTTATCTCAATACGATGCATAGCATCATCCTTATACTCTCATTTTTTGAGAATTATTTGCGCAAGATGCAAAAATAGGCAAACCCCTACCCAGGATAATTGCCAAAAACATACACCATTTCACCATCACTCTGTTTTATCTTTTTGATATGTTCACGTGCATAAATCTTGGAGCCATCTCTCTTTATAAAAATTACATTCAGTTGATAGCTATCGTCTTCATAAAGAATATCTTTTATTTGAACATCTACGATATCATCAATAGCTACACCTACCCAGCACCCATTATATTCAGTTTCCTCTTTTGGATAATGAAGCAATCTAGGAGACTTGCACTCATCTTTTGGTACATCATAAGTGTACCCGTTTAATAGCTCCCTTTCAAAAAAAGCAGTCGATTTACTCTCGCCAATAGTAGAATAGAATTTGTAGTTTTTTGTTCGAGCATGGAAGGATGCTCATCTATCTGCATAGCATTGTTATGAGAAGCTTCTATACGCATATAATCTTTTGGTGTCATATTTTTTATATCTTCGTAGATACCTTGTAAGAATTTATCGTCAGTTTTCTCAACCATTCGAAATACCAAAACATTTTTTAGCACCCCGTCTTTACTCTTCTTGTGTATATCTTCTAGATTCCCGTTTACGGTATCACTCAACCCTTTAAGATCATACAACTTCCCTTTGGTCTCAACAGTGATGCCTATTTGAGATATTTTCTCTTTTTCGCCTACTTGATAGATGGTGTATCGAGCATCTTCGGTATTGAAATGAAGCTCTTTTCTGTCTGGATCACCGACAATACAGATAAATGATTTGCCAAGCTTCTCATACTCATCATACATTATTTCTCTATTAAAAACAAACTCACCACGCCCTTCTTTATCTAGCAGTATATAATAGAGCAACCCCTGATTTTCAAAGAGAATAACTTTTTTTCCATTTGTTAATTTGAAAGAAAACTTCTCATCAATTTCATCAACAGCCAGATCAAAACTCTTATGCACTACCTCTTTGCCATTTTTATACTCTGTTGCAACATATTCAACAAAAGGGGTGCCCCCAACTC
>JARROQ010000010.1:0-33110 GCA_037383745.1 Sulfurovaceae bacterium | reverse complement strand
CGTATGAAAGGGAAATCCTGAAGTGTATCATAATCATCTCGCATCACTTTTACTACCTCTATTTGCAAGAGTCTCCGGACTACATTAGGGTTGATAAAGGTTCTATTTTTCATCTTTTTACACCATCTACAATAGTCACTCTCAACAAAAACCATAATAATCTTATCCTGTTTTTTTGCCGCACTTATAGCATCGCCGAGTGTTGCTCGCCAGTTGAGTCCATCTGCAAAAATCAGAGTAGATGAAACTAAAAGTAAAAATAGTACTTTTTTCAAATCAATCCTTTGTATTAAATGCTTCTATAACTTTTAAAAATACCTCATAGAGTGCTTCGACCTCATCGATACCGACTCGCTCATTTTTAGAGTGTATCCTATCATTCTTGACTCCGAATTCTACCACGTCTATACCATAAGCGGCAACAAACCTAGCATCACTCGTCCCGCCTGCTGTTGAGCTTTTTGGTTTTAATGCCGTAACCTCTTCTATGCTTTTGGCTAAATAGTCAACCAAAGCGGATTCTCTAGTCACAAAAGGCTCAGCACTTTGCGTTAAACTCAACTCATAATCAACTCCGGCAAAATGATCTTTGATAAATGCCTCTATCGCCTCGCTTGATGTCTTTGTAGAGTTTCGAACATTGAACATCAACTTTAAAATATCAGGCGTTACATTGGTCACCTCAAAGCCGGAGCGAATATCAGTAATGACGAGTCTGCTTGGTGCAAAAAATGCATCACCGCTATCAAGCTCGACGCCGGCTATTTTCTCTAATATTGGAGCTATGATATGGATAGGATTTTTTGATTTTTCAGGATAAGCAGCATGCCCTTGAACGCCGTGAACCGTAATCACTCCATTGATAGAGCCACGCCTACCCACTTTGAAAGCATCACCAAAATGCTCCTCGCATGTTGGCTCTGCTACGATACAATACTCGGGCAAAAGATTGATGCTTTTGAGATGCTCTAACATCACCTTTGTACCATGCAGAGCATCCCCCTCTTCATCAGATGTGAGTAGTATAGAGAGTCTTCCTTGAAAACTTGAGCTCTCTTTGAGTGCAGCAAGAAATGCAGCAACACCGCTTTTCATATCTTGTGCTCCCCTGCCGTAGATATAGCCCTCTTCAATCATAGGTACAAAGGGGTTGCTCTCCCACCCCTCACCCGGAGGGACAACATCAATATGCCCGGCAAAACAGAGATGCGCACCTTTGCCAAACTCTTTTGTTAAAAAAAGATTTTTAACTCCGGCCTCGTTGCAATATATGGCTTCAAACTCATCCAAGTATGCTTCAATCCAATCAAATGCGCCGTCATCTTCAGGCGTTATCGATCTAAAACTGAGTAACTTTAAAAGAATGTCCACAACACTCATCTCTTATCCTTATTGCTTTGGTGCTACTATTTTACCACGATAAGATACAATTCCACCAATATGATTGACACAATCTTTATGTCCGTTTCGCATTAAGATGTGTTGTACCTGTGCACTTCTATTGCCTGTTCTGCAAGTAAAGATCAGTTTTTCATCCTTTTTATTCTCTAGAAAATCTCTCGCCCAGCTTGAAAACTGCGATGTAGGCTTTAGAAGATCAACCCCTTCAATATACGCCTCATCATACTCAAAAGACTCTCTCACATCTATGAGTAAAAAATCGATCTCGCCCTGCTTTCTCTGTTTTAACATCGCCTCCAACTCATCTGAGCTTATATCTCTCTTATTGTGCAAACCCTTTCCCTCTAACTGTTATTTTTTACATATTCAGGAGTGCAAAATATCCCACAGTGACATTTCCCCTCATTTGGTATCTCCACCTCAAGAGCGGGCTTACATGGACATATCCTATCATCAGCACTCTTCATTTTCCCATCCTCCTCTACGACCATAAAACAGGGACAAAATCGCTTTCCATAAAGCAACTTATGCCTTGCAAGCCCCATCAAGACACCCTCATTGACATCCTCGTTCGGATGGTAGACAAAACCAAAAGTTTTACACACTTTATCGGTAAATTTTTTAGTCTTTTCAAGCTCATGCTTAAACTCATCAGAGCTCATATCGATCTGTTGCAACATCATAAAAACCCCTTATTTTTACTTTATTATAATCAAGTTATATCTTAAAGCTATTTAATATATAATGATAATCGAAAAACTAAGTTCAAATAGGGATAAATTGTGAATTTTGATAACACCGTTTTAGAAAAGCTAGAAAAATTGTCTCACCTAAAGGTTGATGACTCAAGAAAAGAGGAGATTCTCGGACAGCTAAATGAGATCGTCAAATATGTAGAAAATTTAAGTGAACTTGACACTTCAAATCTTGATGCTTCCTTCTCAACGCTTGATGGAGGCACACCAATGAGAGAAGATACTATACAAAAAGATCAAAAAAGTTCACAAGATATACTCAAACATGCACCACAAAGTGAAGATAACTTTTTTATAGTTCCGGCTATAATCGAATAAACTAAGGAGATCAAAATGGAAAATGAATTTAATATCAAAAAATTACTAAAGAGTGTTACCTCATATGGGGCGTCAGACCTTCACCTTGTTGCAAATTGTGAACCGCTTATCAGACTTGATGGGATTTTAAAGCCGGTAAATCTACCAAAGTTGACGGGAAAAGATATCGAAGAGATGGCATACTCGTTGCTTAAAGAGAGACAAAAACATCAGTTTGAAGAGTTCAATGAGCTTGACTTTTCGATAGAACTTGAAGGTATTGGAAGATTTAGGGCAAACTTCTATAGAACACTCGGTGATGTTGCAGCAGCATTTAGAACGATTCCTTTCGATGTTCCATCCCTAGATGAACTAGGTGCACCACAACTCTATAAAAAATTGGTTCAGAGAGAAAAAGGTCTTATCCTTGTAACAGGACCTACAGGGTCAGGGAAATCAACAACACTTGCCGCAATGCTCAATGAGATCAATTTGACTCAGAAAAAACATATCATCACTATTGAAGATCCGGTGGAATTTATCCATAAAAATAAAAAATCCGTCTTCTCCTTTAGAGAGGTAGAAAAAGATACACGAACATTTGCTACGGCACTTAAATACGCACTTAGACAAGACCCTGATGTCATACTCATCGGGGAGATGCGGGATAAAGAGACTATCGAAGCTGCACTAACAGCCGCAGAGACCGGACACTTAGTTTTTGGAACACTCCATACAAGCTCTTCAGCAAGAACAATTAATAGGGTTCTTGATGTTTTCACGGGCGACGAACAGCCACAGATTCGAGCTATGCTCTCAACCTCTTTGGTCTCTATCATTTCACAAACACTTATCCCAAAAGTTGATCAAGGCAGGATTGCTGTTTCTGAAATATTGGTTATGAATCACGCGATAGCCAATCTTATCAGGGAAGATAAGGTGCATCAAATCTATTCACAAATGCAATTAGGTCAAGAAGGCTCAGGCATGCAGACACAAACACAAGTTCTTGTCAATCTTGTTAAGCAAGGTGCTATCTCGAAAGCAAATGCCTTCCAATATGCTAATGCGCCTGATGAACTAGCAAAACTAATGCCACGACCATACTAAGATACTTTTTACTCATCAGTGGGTAAAATAAGCCATTATTTTTAAGGCAGATATTTTTTATGAATGGCATACATTATTTTGATATTATCATCGGCTCAATTGTACTTATCTTAGGACTCAAAGGTCTTTTGAGAGGTTTTGTAAACGAGATTATCGGTCTCCTTGGTCTTATACTCGGAGTTTTTTTAGGCTCTAGATTCAATCTCGTCGTTGCTGATTTTATCAATAACAATATATATTCTTTTGAAAATGATGCAATCTTAAAACTTATAGCATTTATGACGATCTTAGCTCTCTTTTGGTGGGGGGCGATAGCCATAGGTGGTGCTTTTTCAAAACTTGTTAATATGAGTGGTCTTGGTTTTTTAAATAATATACTCGGCTTTATCACCGGAGGCGGAAAATATTTTATCATCTTCGCTCTTATCACGGCAGCACTGTCAAATATCGAGATAGTAAAGAGTAATTTTATCCCGAAGATACAAAAGAGTATACTTTATGAGCCTTTGTTAAAAACAGGTTCTTATCTGATCAATATTGATCTTAAAGACATAGATCTAGAAAATATCCCAAGTATCGATACCAACGCAACAGCGGAGAAAGTGAGTAACTAATGGCTGAAGAATTTGAAAAAATATTAGAGAAATTTAAACAAACACTCAAAGCAAACGATCTCAAATACACAAAGCAAAGAGAAGCAATCGTCTCATTTATCTACAAAAACAAGGGGCATTTTACTCCTGAAGAGATCAATGATGCACTTAAAAAGAAATGCAAAGATATGAAAATAGGCATAGCAACAATTTATAGAACACTTACCCTGCTTGAAGAGTCCGGCATGGTAACATCTCTTTCTTTTGATGCACAAGGGAAAAAATATGAATTTGGACTTACAAAACATCATGATCATATCGTCTGCTCAGAGTGTGGTCTTATCAAAGAGTTTTACGATGAGACGATCGAAAAGAGACAAAATGAAATAGCAAAAAAACTTAACTTTACACTCGAAGATCATCATATGAAACTTATAGGTCTCTGTGAGGCTTGTCAAAAGAAAAGAGGTAAAAATTGATATTTGAGAATACCTATATTCAAGAGCGAATAAAAAAATCTGAAGAGCTTAAAAAACTAGGCATCAACCCCTACACAAATAGCAAAAAAGAGGCTATAAGCTCAGATCTATTTAAAGTACAATTTGACTATGTTAAAGATACAGAGAATCAACGAGATGAAAAAGTGCAATGCACTCTAAGGGGGCGTATCAAGCTTCTTCGCATCATGGGGAAAGCCGCTTTCGCAAAAATTCAAGACGGTGATGGCATGGTGCAACTCTACTACTCGAGAGATGACCTGCCCGAGGGATATTATAACGGCATCAAAAAACTTATCGAGGTCGGTGATATCGTCGTCGCTACAGGTTTTCCATTTATCACGCAAACGGGTGAGCTAACGCTGCACTGTAGCTCTTTTGAGATAGTGACTAAAACTCTATTTCCATTGCCTGAAAAATTTCACGGGTTGCAAGATCAAGAACTCCGATATAGACAGCGTTATCTTGATATGATTATGAATCCTGAGGTAAAAGATACCTTTTTACTCAGAAGTAAAATCGTCTCACTCGTGCGTAGATTTTTTGAAGCAAAAGCATTTTTAGAGGTCGAAACACCGATGCTACATCCAATCCCTGGTGGCGCAAACGCAAGACCGTTTGTCACACATCACAATGCACTGGATGTCGCGAGGTATCTTAGAATTGCGCCGGAACTTTATCTCAAAAGATTGATAGTCGGTGGTATGGAAGCTGTCTTTGAGATCAACAGAAACTTTAGAAACGAGGGGATGGATCATACACACAACCCTGAGTTTACAATGCTAGAGTTTTACTGGGCATATCATAACTATATGGATCTTATGGAGTTGAGTGAGGGTATGTTTGCTTACCTTTTTGAGGAGCTTAATCTCCCTACTAAACTTCCATATGGAGAGCTGGAAATTGACTTTGCAACACCTTTTAAAAAAATTGCATATCTTGATGCACTTCAAGAGATTGGCGGGGTTCCAAGCGACATTGTGGATGATAGAGCAAAGATTATAGAGTATCTAGGGGAAAATGGGCTCAAAGTAGATGCCAATCTCTCACTCGGGTATCTCCAAGCTGAACTTTTTGATGAATTTGTTGAAGCAAAACTCATCAACCCTACTTTTGTGACTGATTTTCCTATCGACATCTCACCACTTGCAAGACGAAGTGACGCCAACCCCGATATCGCAGAGAGGTTTGAGCTTTTTATCGCAGGCAAAGAGATAGCAAACGGTTTTAGCGAACTCAATGACCCGATTGACCAATATGAGCGATTTAAAGCACAGGTTGAAGCCAAAGAGGTAAGCGGCGATGATGAAGCGATGCATATGGATTTGGATTATGTCAAGGCACTAAGTTACGGTATGCCGCCAACTGCCGGCGAAGGGATAGGGATAGATAGACTCGTGATGATGCTCAGTAATGAGCACTCCATCAGAGATGTATTGCTCTTTCCTGCCATGAGACCGGAAGC
The DNA here is from genome assembly GCA_037383745.1 of Sulfurovaceae bacterium. Classification (GTDB taxonomy): domain Bacteria; phylum Campylobacterota; class Campylobacteria; order Campylobacterales; family Sulfurovaceae; genus BN30871. The sequence goes on along the minus strand of JARROQ010000010.1, from coordinate 26,992 downwards.
TCCACAAAAAGAGGTGCAACTTGAAACAAAAGCACAATGCAAAAAATGCGGGAATGATGTTGTAGAGGAGCTCAAGCTCGGTAAAAATGGAAAAGATATGTTTTGCATAGATGCCAATGCATGCAAAGAGAGATTAAAAAAATAAAAGGATTGATAGATGAGTTATGCGATAGAAAAATTTGACCCCGAGGTCTTTCAAGCAATAGAGAGCGAACTTGAAAGACAGACAGAGCATCTTGAGATGATTGCGAGCGAGAACTTCACGCTCCCTGCTGTTATGGAGGCGATGGGAAGCGTCTTTACAAACAAATATGCCGAAGGGTACCCGTATAAACGATATTATGGCGGTTGTGAATATGCTGATGTAGTTGAGCAACTCGCGATCGATAGAGCTTGTAAACTTTTTGATTGTAAATTTGCAAATGTACAGCCTCACTCAGGAAGTCAGGCAAACGGCGCTGTTTATGCTGCTCTACTCAAAGCCGGAGACAAAATTTTAGGGATGGATCTAAGCCATGGTGGTCACCTTACACACGGAAGCAAAGTAAATTTCTCAGGGAAAAATTATCATAGTTTCTTTTACGGCGTTGAACTTGATGGAAGAATCAACTACGACAAAGTAGCCGAGATTGCGCAAATTGTCCAACCGAAAATCATCGTTTGCGGAGCAAGTGCTTATGCGAGAGAGATAGATTTTAAAAGATTTAAAGAGATAGCCGATAGTGTCAATGCGCTTCTCTTTGCAGATGTTGCCCACATCGCAGGTCTTATCGTAGCAGGTGAACATCCAAGCCCATTCCCACATGCAGATATTGTGACGACGACAACGCATAAAACTTTAGCCGGTCCACGAGGCGGTATGATCCTTACAAACGATGAAGATATAGCTAAAAAAATCAACTCAGCAATCTTCCCCGGCATTCAAGGTGGTCCATTAGTTCATGTGATAGCAGGCAAGGCTGTTGGTTTTAAACACAATCTCAGTGATGAATGGAAAACATATGCCAAACAGGTAAAGGCAAATGCAAAAGTGCTCGCACGTGTTCTCAGTGAGCGAGGCTATGATATAGTCTCAGGCGGAACCGATAACCACTTAATACTTGTCTCATTCCTTGATAAATCATTCTCGGGAAAAGATGCCGATGCTGCACTTGGAAATGCAGGAATCACGGTCAATAAAAACACGGTTCCAGGCGAAACAAGAAGTCCTTTTGTAACCTCGGGAATACGCATAGGCTCACCTGCACTTACAAGCAGAGGAATGAAAGAGGCTGAATTTGAATTTATCGCCGAAAAAATCGCAGATGTGCTTGATAATATCGAAGATAGTGCACTCCATGCAAAGATAAAAGAGGAAGTCAAAGAGCTTGCAAACAGATTTGTGATCTACGATAAACCTATATATTGAGCCAAGCTTGATCGAAAATATCAAAAACCTTGGGTTTAATACCGATCACTACTATATCAAGCGAAGCTATGTTGTAGATAAGATTCAATTTGAAAATCGAACCTTTTATGCAAAATTTGAGAAGATCGATGAGCCTATCAATGATACTCTTTTAAAACAACACCTCAAAAAAGAGTCCACTGTGGCTCTTTCACTTTTAGATAAAAATAGCCGCACAACGCTGTTGCTCATAGAGTACAAAGGTGATGAGGCAACAAAGTTTTACTACACGGCAAAACAGCTCTTTGGTTCTATAGGAATAAAAGACTACGAAGCCTATGAGGGTAAAAGCGATAGACATATACAGATATATATAAAAACAGAACCCCTTAGCCTAGAAGATGCAAGCAAAAAACTACAAGAGATATCTGATCTACTTTGCATAAAACTACCAAGTGATTGGAGAACGCTCCCAAATAAAAACCTACCGGAACAGTACAATATAGCAACATTGCCCTACAAAAAGTATTAGTTCAAAGCCTCCTGCAACAAGTAGATAAAAATGAAATAATGGTATAATCCAACAAAAGAACACAATATTTTTGGAGATTGCATTATGAGAGATAACGATTTAGATGATTTGATTTTAGAAGATGAAGAATCAAAAGGCAGTAACGGACTGAAAAATATCTTAACGATAGTTGCTTTGATTTTTATCATACTAATCGTAGCCATGCTCCTTACTAAAATTATACTCAAAGAGCCAAAAAGTGATGATCTTGCATTTGAGCAAACATATAATAAAACGATAGACCCTGAACTTAAACTTGAAAAAGAGAGCAATACAACAACGGAAGCAGTCAAGTCTGAGCCCCTATCAACACTCATAGATGAAGAGTCAAACAAAACAGAGATCAAACAAGATGTAAAAGCTGCCGTCACTCCAAAAGCAGAAGAAAAAACAGATACTAAAACAGAAACAACTACGCAGCCAAAAAAACCTACTACAAAAGAAGAGAAAACCCCGGCAGTTACACCGGTGGCACAAACTCCTGCAAAAGTTGAGACAAAAGTAACACAAACACCAAAACAAACAGCCACAGAAGGAACATACTATGTCCAAGTCGGTGCTTATAAAGCACAGCCAAATAAGACTTTTTTGGATATCATCAAAAAAAGCGGTTATAGCTATGAGACAAGAAAAGTCAATGATAGAACCAAACTACTTATAGGACCATATAAAAATAGAGAAGAGGCATCTAATGCACTGATTCGAATCAAAGATCGCATCAATAAAAATGCATTTTTAGTCCAATATTGATAATGTCTGATATCTCCTCCATACTCTTCGATCAACTCACCCCCGTAGCACTTTACGGGGAGCTCAAGACACTTTTCGATGATGAGATTACCATGCTCTTTGAGAGTGTAGTCAATACAAATGAAGGTAATTTTAGCTTCATCGCCATAGGTGCTAAAGAGAGGATTATCCATAAAAACAATGAGAGTACCTATATCGATGAAAATGGCACAAAGTCTTCTATAGCTAAAAATCCTTTTGACTTCATGAAAGAGTACTACGCAAAGATTGATAAAAAAGAGTATGAAAAAAGAGCGCAAAAAGCAGGATTTAGCTTCACAGATGGCTTTATCGGTTTCATAGGTTATGACCTCGTAAAGGTATTTGAGCCGACACTCTGCCCCTCTATGGATAACTTGCAAGATGATCTAGAAACGCCCGATCTTGATCTTGTTCGTCCAAAGATAATCATCGGATATTCACATAAAAATTCGATGTTAACGATTATCCAAAATGATACAAGCATGACGCAGGCTGTTGCCTCCATAAAAGAGCTTCTGCTCAAACCCCATTCGCCACTCGCTTTGAAGCGTCCAAAACTCCAAGATAGCGGCTCGCTCCATATAGACAAAGAGGCATTTAAACAGATCATTGAAGACTCTAAAGAGCATATAAAAGCCGGGGATATATTTCAGATACTTATCTCTAACCGCTATACGCAAAAGGGTGAGATCGACCCTCTTAGTTTTTACAGACTGCTTCGCTCTAAAAATCCTTCACCCTATCTCTTTTTGTTAGAGTATGAGACATTTGCGATATGCGGTTCATCTCCTGAAGTTATGGTAAGGCTCACTGATGATGAGATGTTGCTTCGCCCAATAGCCGGCACAAGAAAAAGAGGCGATACAAGCGCGCGTGATAAAGAGCTTGAGATTGAAATGATTAATGATCCAAAAGAGTGCGCTGAACATCTCATGCTTATCGATCTTGGAAGAAATGATGTCGGCAGAGTCGCAAAGATCGGGAGTGTCAAGGTGACCGAGATGATGCGTGTGGAGCGTTATAGCCATGTGATGCATATGGTAACGGATATCGAAGCAACCCTTGCTGAGGATAAAGATATGTTTGACCTCTTTGCCGCCACTTTTACAGCAGGCACAATGACCGGTGCACCAAAGATAAAAGCGATGGAACTCATTGCAAAATTTGAGAAACTCAAACGAGGCTTCTATAGTGGGAGTGTCGGCTATTTTGCATTTAACGGCAATATGGATTCAGCCATTACCATCCGAACCTCTCTGATTCAAGAAGACAAGATAACGCTCCAAGCAGGAGCCGGTGTAGTAGCTGATTCAAAACCCGAACTTGAATACTTGGAAGTAAACAATAAACTCGGTGCTCTTATCGCTACGCTCAAAGAGCTTGAAGAGATTTAGATGAGTAAGCTCTTTGCTATTTTCGGCGATCCGGTGAGCCACTCAAAATCTCCACTTATACACAACCTTGGTTTCAACACTTTTGGCGTCAATAGTTGCTATACACGATACCTCCTTAAAGATGGTGATGCACTCCGATCAAAATTCTTCGAACTGGGTTTGAGTGGAGCCAATATCACTGTACCGCATAAAGAGGCAGCATTTAGAGCCTGCGATTGGTGTGATGATTTTTCAAAAAGTGTAGGTTCGGTTAATACTATCATCCTCAAAGAGGGCAAACTGCACGGATACAACACTGATGCACTTGGATTTTTTGCCTCTATGAAAACTTTTCAAGAGATACACAAGATTCTTTTTTTAGGCGCAGGGGGTACGGCAAGATCGACAAGTATACTTCTTAGAGATGTAGGGTTTGATGTTGCCATTCTCAATAGAGGAAAAGAGAAACTTGAATCTTTTAAAAATAGCGGTTTCCCGACATATACATATGAAACGATTGATGATTTTGATTTTGATCTCATCATCAATATGACCTCTGCAGGATTGAGTGATGACAATCTCCCGGCCCCTGAAAAGTTACTGTTGCAACTGTTTCAAAATACAAAAGGATGTATAGATATTATCTATGGGAAAGAGACGCCATTTTTACAATTGGCAAAAAAGCTCAAAATAGAGACTATAGATGGATCAACTATGCTTCTCAAGCAAGGTGTTTTAGCCTTTGATTATTTCACGGATCATCAATTTGATCTTTATGGGGTTGAACAGACAATGAAGCGGGCATTTGACTTCGGTTAAACTTAAGCGAGTATGCTCCTAAATGAGGTAGACATATGATAAATATATTGATGATCGAAGATGATGTTGAGTTTGCTGAGATTCTGAGTGAATACCTTGCGCAATTTGATATCAAGATAACCAACTATGAGGACCCCTTTCTAGGACTCAGTGCGGGCATTAAAAAGTATGACCTTCTTATCTTAGACCTTACGCTCCCCGGAATGGATGGACTCGAAGTCTGTCAGGAGATAACTCAAAGATACGATATACCTATCATTATCTCCTCAGCAAGAAGTGACCTTGATGATAAGGTTGAAGGACTCAAGCTTGGCGCTGATGATTATCTACCAAAACCGTATGATCCACAAGAGATGTATGCACGCATCATCTCTCTTCTAAGAAGGTACGATAGAAAATCTCAAGAGGGCTCAAAGATACAGAGCTATTTTGAGATAAAGGGTGATACTATATATTATAAAGAGAATCCGCTTACACTTACTCCGGCAGAATTTGAAGTGCTTTCTATTATGATTAAAAATCAAAGCATTACCCTCTCAAGAGAGCAAATCATCAATAGTGCACAAGCTATGAACATAGACTCTCACGGCAAAAGCTTGGATGTGATTATCAGTAAAATACGATCAAAAATCGGCAACAATAAGGCGATTCAGGCAGTGAGAGGAATCGGGTATAAACTCGTATGATAAAGCGCTCATCTCTCTATACAAAAATTACACTCTTTTTTATCATAGCCCTCCTTCTCTCAACAGCACTTTTTTTATATTTCTTAACAACCAGTTTCATAGAGAAAATAGGATATTGATGGAAAAAGAGCGCGCAATCACCCACTATATCTTTATCTATTATCTACAATACGGCACCATAGATAAGTCCTATTTAGCATCACAAAACATCTCCTTGATAACCGATAAAGCCGAACAGAAAAAGATAATTGATTATTTTCAATCGCTTAAAAGACCGCACGGTAGATATATGGCCGGTATACTCGATGGCAAAAGAGTCATCTTGATACGCAACAATTTCTTTAACCTCTTGTTGGAAAATAAAAATAGGCCGGAGTTTCCCATAGAGACCATTTTGGTCTTCATCTCGCTTATTATAATACTCGGTGTCTTATATTGGTGGACCATATCGAGTTTGAAGCCATTACGTGAGCTAAAAGAGAAGATTAAGTACTTCTCCAAGGGAAACCTCGATATTGAGTGTAAAAGTAGCTCAGATGACGAAATAGGTGAAGTAGCGAACGAATTTAACAACGCTGTCAAGATAATCAAAGAGCTTATGAGCTCTAGACAACTCTTCTTAAGAGCAATCATGCACGAGCTTAAAACTCCTATCGCAAAAGGGAGGATATCGGCTGAGATGATTCATGATAAGCAGCAAAAGGAGAGGATGAAAAATATATTTGAACGGCTCAATCTTCTCATTGATGAGTTTGCAAAAATCGAAAAAATCACATCAAAGAATTTTAAACTCAATATAAAGCCCTACAAGATTACTGATATCATCGATGCAAGTATCGATATGCTCCTCATGGATCATCCTCAAAAACATTTTGATCTAGATATCAAAGATGAGAGAGTACTTTATGTTGATTTTGAACTTTTTACGTTGGTGCTTAAAAATCTTTTTGCCAATGCCATAGAGTATAGCCTCTCAAAAAAAGTTGTAGTAATTGTCGATAGCGATGAGATTAGGATTATAAATGATGGGGAGGGTTTAAAAGGCGATATCAAAGAGTACTATAAACCGTTCCACTCATCAAAAAAAGGATTTGGTCTTGGACTCTATATCGTCAAGAATATACTTGATATACACGATATGGATTTAAGATATAACTATCGAGACGGTCAAAATATTTTTATCGTTGACACACCAAAATAGCGCCTCATAGGATACTCTTTATGAGCTTGCATTTTGAGAAAGCTCTACAATTTTTTGCTCAATTTTATCACTTGTCGTAAACCAACTCTTTATCTCACTCTTAATATAGTTATATGCCATCTCCGCGTTAACCGCCGGTGGAATCAATAAAGCATCGGGGTCAATTCTACAATCAACAACTACAGGTCCCGCATAGGCAAATGCCTCCTTTACGGCTACTTGAAGCTGTTTGTAGTTATGGACACTCATTCCTTTGCAGCGTGACGCTTCTGCAATAGCGGCAAAATCAGGATTAAGCAATTTTGTACCATAAGGGACATTGCCGTCATGACTTCGCTCTTCAAACTCTATAAAACGAAATCGACTATTATTTAAGATAAAACATTTTACCGGCACTCCATACATAGCGGCCGTAACCAAATCGCTTATACTAAATGAAAATCCTCCATCACCTGCGATTACGACAACTTCTCTTTTGGAGCTAAACCACGCTCCCATAGCCTGCCCCAAAGCCGCACCTAAAGTCGCAAGATTAGCACTCCAGATAAAACGTTGATTCTGCTGAAACCTTGCAACATTATTTATCCATATAGTTGCCGAGCCGGAGTCACCACAAAGAATTGCGTCATCTTGCATATTTTGCACTACCTCTGCAACAACTGCAGATGGATGGATAGGTTTGTCATCTGCCGTTTTATAATCCAAAAAAACAAAATCATCAAGATGTTTTGCAAGTGAATTTTTTAGAGTATCGAAGAAAGAGGTTTTATCTTCTTTTGCTTCTACTTTTTGCAAGATTTGCGTCAATGCATAAGAGACATCGGAAAGGAGTGGATAATCAACACCGACATGTGTTGCTAAATGAAGAGGATTATTATCTATCTTAACGACGGGCACTGAGGGGTAAAATCTTTTGTAAGCATAGTTACTCCCAACTATCAATAAAAGTTCACACTCCTGAAGCGCTTCATTGGCAGGATGCGAGCCCATGAGCCCGATTCCTCCTAAAACTTGTGGATGCGTATTGTCTATGATGTCCTTTGAGCGTGTTGTATGAATCAGTGGGGCTTTTAGTTTTTCTGCAAGCTCTATAAGTTGTTTCGCTTGCCCTCTTGAACCCTCTCCATACAAGATAGCTATCTTTTGTTTTGCATCTATCGCTTCAACTGCACGCTCAATACTCTGCTCGTCAGCGAGCAAAGTAGAGTTTTTTCTATAAACAAAAGGTCTCTTTTTATATTTGATTGATCCTGCGCGCATAATATCTGAAGGTATTGAGATATGCGCGACTCCCCCTTTTAGGGCTGCATTAATAGCTATATGAAGTATCTCTATAAGATTTCTTGGAGAACGTGCTTCAGCATTAAAGAGAGTAATGTCTTCAAAAAGTTGTATCTGGTTAGAGCCTTGGGGCATATTGGTATCTATAAATTCCGTATCTATCTGCCCCGTTATAGCCAAAACGGGAATGCCGTCTCGTGCAGCATCTGCTAAACCGTTTAAAAGATTATTTGCTCCTGGTCCTTGACAAGCAACTGCAACACCTATCTTGTTACTTATTCGTGCTTCTCCTGAGGCCATAAAACCTGCGTTTGCTTCATGTCTAGTTAAAATAAAATCAACCTCATTGTCAGCTCGAATACTTTCCATAAGGGTATCTATAGTGTCTCCGGGTATCCCGTAAATCTTTCTTACGCCTGCTGTTTTTAAAATCTCTACAACTTGATCGCTTATCTTTTTTGACATTATTTTTCTCTCTTTCTCAATCTCTCATGAATTTTTGAGTATGTTGTATGTATCAAAGAAGGGTTAAGTTCACTCAAAGATGAGACTCCCAAAGTAGAGGCAATATCCGTAAAGGCTTTGAGTGTATTTTTATGAAAATTTGCCACCCTTACGGATTTCTCTTGAGAAACTAAACCGTTTTGCAGTGTTTCATCTTGTGTAGCAACACCTGTAGGACAACGATTTGTATGACAACGAAGTGATTGTATACATCCAAGCGCAAACATAAACCCTCTAGCACCGTTACAGACATCCGCTCCGAAACAGAGTGCTTTTAGAAGTGTAAATCCGCTAAAAACCTTGCCGGAGTATATCACCCTTATCTCCTCTCTTAGTCCAAGTTCACGCAAAGCTTCATCTACGAATTTAAGTGCCTCTTCTCCTCGCATCCCTATATAATCAGTATACTCTACCGGCGCTGCTCCCGTCCCCCCTTCAGCAGCATCCACCGTAATAAAATCCGGGAAAATACCCTCATCTTTAAAAACCGTAATCAACTCTAAAAACTCTTTTTTATTCCCGATACACAGCTTTATTCCAACAGGTTTACCTCCGCTTAATTTACGAACTCTATCGATAAAAGCCGCCAAGGCTTTCGGAGAATCAAACTCTGCATTTGTGGGCGGAGAAAATACATCTGTATAGGGCTGTACCATTCTTATTTTTGCTATCTCCGGAGTATTTTTTGCCGCAGGGAGCAAACCCCCATGACCCGGCTTTGCCCCTTGTGAAAGTTTAATCTCTATCATCTTTATCTCATCAAGAGTGCTTTTTTCTCTAAATATCTCATCGTGAAAGTTACCGTTTTCATCTCTAAAGCCAAAATTTGCAGTTCCAATTTGCAAAACAATATCTCCGCCTTGCTTATGATAAGGAGTCAATCCGCCCTCACCCGTATTATGAGAAAACTGCCCGATTCTTGCCCCTATATTCAAAGAAGAGACAGCACGCTCACCCAAGGCGCCAAAACTCATAGCTGAGATATTAAAGATTGAAGATTGGTATGGCTTTGAACACGATTTACCGCCAATTGTGACTCTGAGGGTATCAAATTTTGAATCCTTAGGAAACATCTTATGCGCGACCCACTCATATCCATTTTTATAAAGATTTCTCTCTGTACCGAAAGGGTGAAATGCCGGTTTGTCATCAGACCTCTTATTGATAAGATCTATGCTCTCCTTATCAAAGGGGACGCCATTGGTGTTGCTTTCAACAAAGTATTGATGTATTTCCGGAGATATAGCTCGTAAAATATAACGGAAATGGCCTACAACGGGATAATCTCTTAAAATAGAGCGTTTTGTTTGGAGCAAATCATACCAGCCGATGAGAAAAAATATTGAAATTATAATTGTTAAAGAGGCAGACTGTCCGAAATAAAAAGGGATAGCGATAAATAGTGGCCAAAGCGTAAAACTTGACCATATAAAAAGAGTTCTTGGCTTCATTTGTATCCTTTTTGTCAATATTATCGATCTTCATTAAGATAATAATATTTTCATACTAAGATGCAGTTTATATATTGGTTTTAGCCACGAAACTCTTGCTTGTTTTTTGTTTCGTCTCACAGGAGACGAATAGCATCAACTTCGCTTGAGTGAGTCAGAAATTGTAAATGCAAGCTCAAGTGCTTGATTTGCATTGAGTCTCGGATCACACTGCGTATGGTATCTGTTTGAAAGTCCCTCTACTGTGATAGGAGAACTTTGACTTCCTGTGCATTCAGTTACATCTTCGCCCGTCATCTCGAGATGGATACCACCTGCGATTGTCCCCTCTGCTTCATGGATAGCAAAGAACTGTTTGACTTCACTAAGGATATTTTCAAAATCTCTCGTTTTAAATCCACTGCTTGCTTTTTCAACATTACCGTGCATAGGATCACATGACCAAACCACATTTTTACCCTCTTGTTTGACTCTTCTAAGCAATTGAGGCAAATGTTCACTTATTTGAGATGCACCCATTCTTACGATAAGATTGAGTCTTCCCTCTTCATTATTTGGATTGAGCGCATCAATAAGCTTGATAAGCTCGTCCTCTTGCATGCTTGGACCGACCTTGCAACCTATTGGATTGTGTACACCTCTTAAAAACTCAATATGGGCATCATCTAGATCTCTCGTTCTATCGCCTATCCAAAGCATATGCGCAGAGCAGTCATACCAATCGCCCGTGATACTATCTACTTTTGTAAGTGCCTCTTCGTAGTTCAATAGAAGCGCTTCGTGAGATGTATAGAGCACTGTTTGATGGAGCTGTGGAAGACTTTTAACTTCCAAACCGCAAGCACTCATAAAACGCATAGCATCATCTATCTTAGCACTAAGCTCCTCATACTTATTCTCCAATGTATGATCTTTGATAAAATCCAAATTCCATTGATGCACCTTCTCCAAGTCAGCCATCCCGCCTCTTGCGAATGCGCGCAGAAGATTCATTGTCGCAGCTGATTGATTGTACGCTTTAAGCATCCTATTTGGATCCGGCATTCTAGCCTCAGATGTAAATTCTATATCATTGATGATATCCCCGCGATAACTCGGCAATTTAACGCCGTCTATCTCTTCAAAATCACTGCTTCTCGGTTTTGCAAATTGTCCCGCAATTCTTCCTACTTTCACAACGGGTTTTCCCGAAGAGTACATCAACACCATATTCATCTGTAGCATCAACTTAAATAGGTTTTTGATTGTTGAGGCTTTAAAATTACCAAAACTCTCAGCACAGTCTCCACCTTGAAGTAAAAACGCTTCACCTCTACCTACTTTTGCAAGTTCATTTTTGAGACTTCTTGCTTCCCCGGCAAAAATAAGCGGAGGATAACTTGCTATCTCATTCTCAACTATTTTTAGCAACGCTTGATCTTCATAAGTCGGTTGTTGCTTTATTGGAAAATTTCTCCAGCTACTTGGAGTCCAGCTCATCATATGTCCTTATCAAATAAAATTGGAAGATTATACCTTATTGAAATCAAAAGTCAAACTTTGCATCAAAAAAGAAGATAATTTTTATCTCTTTTCACAATGTGAATAAACTCTATTAAAAAATATAAATATAATGTGAATAATACCAAGTTATACTTAAGCCTTTCTAGCAACGAGTGTAACGAAATTTGACCACTGAAAAATGGTTTCCACGGTTTTAAATCCTGCCTCTTGACACATCGCAATATTTTCAGAAATTGTGTAGGGGATAAGCACATTCTCCAATGCTTCTCTTTTCTTTGATATCTCGTAATCGCTGTATCCACGGGCTTTCTTGTAGTCATAGTAGACATCTATCATGTCCCTATCAAGCTTTTTATCTTTAAAGATTACTTTCTCGGAAAAGATAAAAGTACCCTCTTTATTTAAAGAATCATAGATCTTTTTTACGAGATCGCCCCGCTGTAAGGGGCGTATAAACTGAAGTGTATAATTTGCTATGATAAAATCTTGATTTTTTGGGTAATCATATGTGATTATATCCCCATATTTTAGCTCAATTTCAGCTTTATATGCTCTAATTTTTGTTTTTGCCTGTTCTATCATCGCTTTTGAGTTGTCTATACCGCAGAGATGCATTTTTGTATCCATAGCACTATAGAGATCGAGTAAAAATTTTGCTGTTGATGAGCCCAAATCTAAGACATTTTTTCCATCATCTTGATCTTTTAGTATAAGCGAAATGATAAGTGCTCTTACCTCATCATAAAATGGGATTGAGCGAGCGAGCATATCATCAAAAACACTTGCAACTGATGCATCAAATTCAAACTGTTTTTTATTGTCTTGTTTAAAAACTTCATCTTTCATTGCTTTGCCTTGCTGTTTTGATATCCAAATCTATCTGTTTTTTGAGCCTGTCAAGATCATCAAACTTTCTATTTTCTCTTATAAAATCCAAAAAAACTATCTCGACTTTCTCAAACACAGCCTGTATGTCCTTATCCAAGATGTGTGTCTCAACCGCAAACGATCCATCGGTGCTCTCTCTATGACCTATGAAGCTCACACTCTCATAGCAGATACCGTCAATGACTGTTTGGGTCACATAAACACCCTCTTTTGGGAGAATATAGTCTTGAACTTTGAGATTGATAGTCGGCACGAGTTGTTTTTTCCCGACTCCTTGTCCTGCGATAACGGTTCCGCATATCTTGTATGCTCTTCCTAGAAGTCTATTGGCAACCTTTATGTTGCCCGCCTCCAAAGTCTCTTTGTCAAAATGGTAAAAAAATTTAGGTTTTGCTATATATTGCTCCCTAACAAATCCGGGCGTTAATCTGCCATTACCTCGTTCTATAATCACAACCCCATCAACTCTTCGTATGAGTTCTTGATGTGCTAGGTGAATACCGTCAAACGCCCCCAAAGCGATCGATCTAATCACAAATCATCCTTAGTAAAATGGTAAAAATACTCCTCATTTCCCTCTTTTCCTTTTATCTCACAAAGTCTCTTATAGTGCTGTCTCCAGCCAAGCTCTTTGGCTTTATCCTCAAATTTTTGCATATTATACCTGATTGCATCTCTATCTTGTACCACACCTTTACTGTCTCGTTTAGCATTTTTTCCCACTTCAAATTGTGGCTTGTAAAGGAGCACGATATCGCCATATGCCAATCTATCTATGTGATCGATGATCTCTAGCAAGGAGATAAACGAAACATCACAGGTGATAAGCTCAAACCCATCCTCATCACTAAAATCACGGATATCGGTCTCTTCAAAGAGCTTGAGATTGCTCTTTTGGCGTAAAGAGTTATGAAGCTGGTTGTAGCCAACATCAACACATACCAAAGAGCTCACATCACGCTCAAGTAAAATTTGCGCAAATCCTCCGGTTGATGATCCTATATCTAAAGCTTTTTTCTCCTGCACAACAAGAGGATACTCATCTAAAAAGCTTTCAAGTTTTCGCCCTGCTCTACTGACATAAAATTTCTCATTTACGACTTCAAGCCTCATGCTATCATCATACTTCAAAGAAGGCTTAACCACCTTGCCGTCAACAAAAACTTTCCCGCTCTTAATTGCCTCTAATGCTCTATTGCGGCTCTCAAAATATCCATTTTCAACAAGATAACTATCAAGTCGCACATGTTACCTCATCTATCCAATCAAGATACTCTTGACTTCCACTGATGATAGGAACCATGATAATCTCAGGCGTTGCAGAGTCATGCAGTTCTAAGATAAGGTCTTTTATCTCTTCAAAAAGCACCTCTTTTGTCTTGATCAGTAGCAAGGTCTCGTTTTCGTGCTCTACCTGCCCATTCCATTTATAACGACTACTAATTGTTTGAACAGCAAGAAATGCCAACATACAACCGATAGCCGTAGAGAGTTCTATCTTCTCATCAAAAATAATCCAACTTGAGATAATCGCCCCGATAGGTACGATAAACATAAAAGCTGCCGTATTGTGTGCACCGACTTTGCCTGCTGAGATAAAAAATAGCACCGTGCTAAAAGTTCCGGGAACAAGACCTATAAAAATGATACTAAGCCAAAATGTACTATCGAAACTTTGCAAATCAAAGGGATGATACGGAAGCGCAAAATACATATTGACAAGTGCCGTTATCCCAAACACTACAAGAGAGTAGATAATAGCATCCACTCTCTTTGTAGCTTGCTGCGAAAGAATAGTGATAAAAGACCAAACAAAGACACCGTAAAAGAAATAGATGCTGTCGATATTTAAAAATCCAAATCCCTCAAAAGGAATACGCAAAAGTATGATTGCGGCTATCAACCCGATACCAAGTGCATATATCTGTCTTTTTGTGACATCTATCTTAAAGAGAATAATGGAGAGAATATAGGTCAATATCGGCGTAAGTGCCGTCACAAGCGTTCCGCCGTAACCTGATTGTCCATGTTTTACTCCCTCAAAAAAGAGGTAATTAAAAAGTGCGGTGAGCACACCTGCGCCCACCATATAGAAAACACCTTTCGTATCGCTCTTGAAAGATATCTTCAAAAAATAGATCAAAGGAAGTAGTGACATAAAAGAGATAGCATATCTCCAAAAGGCACACACATGCGCATCTGCATGGTTTACGGCTATCTTACCTATGCTCCAAGCGATACCCCAAAAGATCATAGCGACGCTTAAAGCGATAAAATAACGAGTTGAGTGAGTTGCATTATGCATGGTTAACCTAAATATTTTTCTGGAAGTATAGCTAAAATTTTAAACTTATAAACTATATTTACATAATCATTTTTTGAAAAAACTGTTATAAAACTGTTTCGCTGTTCTTCCGCTCTTACTCGCTCTGCTTCTTGCAAAATCCAATGCCTTTTGATGGAGCACTTCTTGATCGCCTTTATAATCTTCAAAATAGCTATCAACTACTTTGAGATACTCTTCTTCATTGCCTGTATAAAATGAGAGCCAAAGTCCAAATCGATCACTTAGTGATATTTTCTCTTCAATATTATCACTATAATGTATCTCGCCGCGATTGCCAACTTTTGTACCCTCATTGTCACTCACATATTCAGGTACAAGATGCCTTCTATTTGATGTCGCATAGATGATGACATTGTTTGGCGGTGCCTCTATGGAACCTTCCATAATCTTTTTGAGCCCCTTATAGCCTTTTTCTCCCTCTTCAAAAGAGAGATCATCACAAAATATGATAAACCGATAAGGTTCATTGCGTATGATGTCAGATATCTCTAGGAGATCATCGAGATCATCTCTGTCGATCTCTATGACCCTAAGACCTTTAGAGCTAAAATGGTTGAGCACTGCTTTTATAAGCGACGACTTACCACTACCTCTACTCCCCCAGAGTAAAGCATTGTTTGCGGGTAACTTTTTGAGAAATCTTTGTGTATTTTCCAAAAGTGCCACTTTTTGCGTATCAATACCGACAAGATCATTGAGCGTTATATCGTCTATCTCTTTTACGGCTCTAAGGTGTCCGCTTTTAGCTCTCCATATCGCCCCGAATGTGTTTTTCCAATTTATGTTTTTCATTTGTTCTTCCCAAGATAATCATCTACAAATTGACCGATATTACAATACCCGTCTTCATCATCGGGCATCGCGCTAAAGTGGCTCTCGCCTTTGAGTCTGCTTCGCTCTACCCATTTTGTCTTGATGCTTACGGCACTGCCGTTCTCATCTGCTTCATACGATGCGACCACCTCGCATTTCTCTGCCTTGCATCCTATGACATAATCGCAATTTCTCTTTCCATCAATCGACACATATCCTTTATTGGTTGGCTTGAGGAATCTTGCATTAACCCAGCCGGGTTTAAAGTCTTCCGAGTAAAAGTATTGCGCCACCTCATACACCTTACACCAAGTAGCACCTTCTACTTCTACACATCGCTCAACTGCCATGTAAGCATCCGGCACTTGTGAGCCGACTTTGAGAGAATGATAATCCGGCTCTTGACGAATATTGAGCACATCATCCTCGGCAACCCCTACAACGGTAACAAAGAGAGGAGGATTGGCAGCATCGATAGCATATGTCAAAGAAGATAGTAATACCGTTAAAAATATACTTTTAAAATATTTTTTCATCCATTGCCACCTATTTTATTTGTCATTATACAAAAAATGAATCAAATCTCATTGAAGCTTTTACCTATATCAATCTTATCTCTCAATACAAAAGCATACAACGCAACAAAAAAGAAGATAACCCCTATCATTGCACTTATATAACTGAGCGCTATGCCTGCACTTGCCATTTTTCCAATGGCATATGTCATTCCCACGCTTACTACCATAAAAACCATATCATTGTACGATATCACTCTTCCCAAAAATTCTTTATTGGTATTTTGCTGAAGCAAATAGTATGTAAATGACCATATAGATGTCGTCAATAGTCCTACAAGGAACATACTAAAGAGTGAAAGAGTGAAATCATATTGCAGATATGCCCAAAGGATGATGCTCGCACCTTGCAAAATCATAACTACCCACAGGTTATTCATCTTGATGTGTTTTCCAAAAACAAAAGGGCCTATCATCAGTGCGGCTGCTCGTGAAAAATTGATCCAACCGATAGCAAGCGGTACTGCAAGGACATACTTATATTTTTGCTCTGCAAGAAGTGTAACTACAGTATCAAAAACGCTCAACCCTACACTTGAATGAAGAATCATGATATGAATGAGTTTTCTGTTTTTTCCAATGTAGCCAAAAACCTCTTTTGTGGCACTCCAAGCACTTTGAGCCTTGTTTCGTATGGCTTCGATAGGCAGTTTGAACATCACAAAAAATGCTACAACATAAAATGAAAAATCTATCATAAATGTACCGATATAGCCAAAATAGTATGTGCTCAGTCCACCGAGCGCCATACCAAAAGCAAAGGTACTTGACCATATGATGCTATGGATTTCATTTGCTGATTTGAGTGTATCGTCTGAGATGATCTTCGGCAGATAAGACATCTCGGCTGTAAATATGATGGTGCCTGCTATGGATCTGACAAACAAAAATATCCAAAGCAGCCAAATGTGCGCCAAATCACTTATAAACATAAAACATATCGTCATACTCATCTCGATGCTAAGCAGCACCAAGATAAGTTTTTTAAACTCAAACCTATCTATGATATAGCCATTGATAGGGGCAAGCACTAAACTTGGAAGCAAGATCGCTATAAAAATCATCGCTATCATATCGGCACTAGCGTCAAGAGTCACCATAAGTGATGCTATAGCCACATGGGAAAATACAGTCCCAAAATAACTCAAAAATTGAACTGCAGTGAGCCCTCGAATGATAGGATTTTTCAGAATCGCGATGTATTTCATCTCTCTCTTACTTGTGTTGAAATTGTATATTTTATAATTTTATCTTCTTGCTTGTATCATACACAAGCTCATAATAACTATTGCTGTTGTATTGAAACTCTTTTATCACTTCAAGCCCAAGTTTTCTAGTGTGTGCCACGTATGATCTTGGGTTAATCTTGTTGATAAACGTAACCAAGATCGGGTATCTTTTTGACATTTCGTCTCTTGCAAAATCAAAAATATCTTCAAGCACTCCACTCCCGCGAACCGATCTGTCTATACATACGGGGCCATATTGATAGGAGTTTTGAGTGCTGAGTCTTTGCCCCATATACTCTAGATTTGGTAAATCTTGTATCATAAATGCAAACATGGGCCAGACTGACCAAAATTCCCATGATGCAGCCATGACATAAGCGATGACCTTACCGCTTTTACGCGTTATGAATAGCCCTTGCTCTTGTGATATCAACTGCGTTAATTGTTCTTTTGTAAAAGGAGTTGTGACAAAGCCATCTCTCTTGTCCTCTTCGTCTATTGAGTCTATCTGATATCGATAATGAAGTTCTAAAATTTCATCTATATCATCCAATGTTGCTATGCGTGTTTGCACATGTATCCTTGTTGTTTTTTGATATTCATTTCTAAAACTATCTCAAATCTTGTATTCATCATCGAAAAGGAAGGTAGGCATAGCCTCTATTTTGCCACTCTATAAGACTAATCTGTGCCGAAGGTACCGGATGGACAAACGGATAAAAGATATTTTTATCAAGGTTGCGTGCCTTCATACCCTGCGAGCATACCTCAAAGCTGACATGATATTTTTCCGCAAGCATTGTAAAACCGGCTAAAAATTCTTGCTGTCTCTTTTGTAGCTCCTTATCATTACTGTAAGGCGATTGCTCTAATTTTTGAACAAAAAAACGATATGCATCTCCGTGGATGATCACAACGGCATTGACATCACTCCCATTTTTTTGAAGATACTCCAAAGTATTTGCAAAGCCTTTTATGAAATGTGATGTAATCGTCTTTGCATCACCTGTTGTCAAGTCTACAACAACTTTTTGCGTCTGCTGTTGCGCAAAAGCAAATACGGAAAGCAATAAACCAATCGATAATAATCTCATCAACATTTTCATCTATGCTCCTCTTTTATTATTGCAGTAAATATTATATCTGATATAAGATTTATCGTGATACCCCTCGGCTTTTAAAAATGATTTACTACGTTGCAAAATGCAAGCATTATCAAAAGGAGGCTACTGCCTAATCATTCTTTAGATATATCTCTATCATTTTGCTCTTTGCGTTAAATTCACATGCATAGTTGAGTAGATCAAAAAAGTCCTTGTTACTAAAACCTTGCGCATATAACTCTTCAAGGTCACCCTGCCCAAAACTTTGTGCATCCTCTAAAGCATCTAATACCTTTTGGAGTAACACTACTTGTGACTTATCAAGCGGTATAGCCTCTATACTAGTCTCTATATTATCTACAATCTCCTTGTCAATATCCATACCAAGAAGCATTTGTGTATTAAAGTTGGTGCAGTAGCCTCTGCACTCTTTTTTGGCAATGTAGAGTCTCAAGAATGGCAGTAGTTCTCTTTTGATTTTTGGGTGCGTCATCATATATTGATTGAGCTGCATAAATGCTTGCATCGAAGGCAGATCTATCGTTGCAAAAACTTCAAAATGAGGAGGAACAAAACCCAAAGCTCTCTCGGCCATTCTATAAAATAGCTTTAGTTCCCCCGTGGCTTCCTCTTTTTTTATTGGTTCAATTATAAACATCTTTACTCCTTGTGCTTAGTTTTGAATATCCTCATCTTTTTAGCAGTCGATCTATCTATCTCATTGCCTCTAAGTTCAAGATGTTCCACTACCATATCAAAACGCTCTTGTGGGAGATGTTGCCCTAGTTTCACTTTGCCTTTTATATCTGCGATAAGTATCTTAAACACTTGTGTTATGTTTATAGTTTTTTCATACGCTTCATCGCTCATTGGCGTATATTTACCTTCACTTTGCAATTTTCGCATGAGCAACTCTAGTGCCAAAACTTTTTCATCATACTCACTTACTATCTCTATCTTGCCTTGGATACTTACTGATCTAAAAAAATGTGTCGCAGGGCACGCAAGTCCTTCGCTGGAACTAAAATAAGACTGTATCATCGAGTAAGGCTCTACAACACTAAAAGAGCAGTATGGATTTTTGCTTATCATCTCTGCTTTTCGACCTTTTAATGAGCCATGAAAATAGATAGCGTTTTTTTGATAAGCAAAATTTATAGGCACACTCTAGGGGATATCATCTTCACTCAAAGCCAAAGTACCATACTGGGCACCTGCCAATATATCATCGATGATGCTTCTATCTTTTATCTCAAATTGCGGTTTCATATTTTAGCTTCCATGTTTTTTTATCGAGTGTTTTTGCAATCTCTACGGTATACGATTCATACCATTTTTTTCTGCCAAGCTCTTGTGCCCTCAAGTGCTCATCGTTTTCTTTCCATGCTTTAATGTCATCTTCGCTTTCCCAATAAGAGATGGATACTTCATTATCATCTTCACATACGCTTGTAAAATCAAGACAATTATATCTCTCAAATGCAAGTTCTCTCATTCTCTTTGCACTCAAATGATACTCTTCATCGACTTCTCTCATTTTTGCTTTAAATATAACAACATACATTATCATCTCCAAATTTTCAAGAAAATAGTCTTAAACATACAACCTACTCAAAAACCCTAAAATGGTCTACAATCTTAAATTCTCTCAATACGTCTTCTTCTTGTGCGCCACTACCGATATTGTGAATAATCAATGGCTCGCCGTTACTATTTTTCTTATCTGAACAAATACCGATGTGATCGAGTATTTTTGTCCTACCTTGAAGCTCCCACACTACGATATCGCCCGGCTTAAACGCATCATCGATCCTATATTTTCTTGATGCAAGATACGCCTGAATGTTCTTTACTCTCCTATGATCGATATTGGGATCAAGTTTATCTGTATAATAAAGTCCTTTATAGCGACTTGGGAATTTCTTTTTATCTTTATAGATGCGTTCTTGCAAATCGATATCCACACCTCTAAATGCACGGATCACCACATCGGTACAGACACCTTTCGAGATAGGAATATCCCCCATTGGGTATTTGATACTAACATATTCGGGATTATAGGTTAAGGTCTTACCTATCTGATCTTGTGCTGATTTGATGAAAGCTTCGTTGGTTCCTGCGAAGAGCCAAATTGAACAAAATAGTATTAGAAAGAATAGAAATTTTTTTCTCACACCATCCCTCGCATCTCATCTTCGCTGATAGTTGCTACGCCAAGTTCTTGGGCTTTAGTGAGTTTGCTCCCCGCATCTTCGCCAAAAATGACAAAATCAGTCTTTTTGGATACCGAACTCGATACTTTTGCACCCAAACTCTCCATATATGCTTTCACCTCATCACGGCTCACACTCATAGTGCCTGTAATGACCACTGTTTTGCCTTTAAAGGGATTATCTTTGGCTTCTGCGACTATTTCCACACTTGGGTTTATGATCTCAAAAAGCTTGAGAAGTGTCTCTCTATTGACACGCATAAACTCCAAAAGCGAATTTGCCATCTCTTCGCCAAAACCCTCGATAGATATAAGCTCCTCATAGGTTGCATCTACAACCCCAAGTCCAAATCGTTTTGCTAAAGCTTTCGCGCCAACCTCACCGATATGCTCGATGCCTATAGCATTGAGTACTCTATGTAGAGGTGAGCCTTTGGTCGCTTCGATGGAGGCAAGAAGATTGTTTATCTTTTTAGCTTTAAACCCTTCCATTCCCTCAAGGTCTTCATAACGCAGAGCATAGAGATCAAGGATATGGGCTATCTTGCCCTCATCAACAAGCTGTTCGACTATCTTTGCGCCAAGCCCGTCGATATTCATACATCCTTTGCTTGCAAAGTACTTGATAGCATTGGTTACTCTATCGCTACAGTTTAGATTTTGACACTTGATGAGTGTGCCCTCATCAAGTAACTCACTCCCACAAGTCGGGCAAATCGTAGGACGATGCACCACCTTTTCATAGCCGCTTCTGCGTTCACTCAAAACTTTGATAATCTTTGGTATCACATCACCGCTTCGGATGATGATAACACTATCTCCCACACGGACATCTTTACGCTCGATCTCATCAAAGTTATGGAGCGTTGCACGGCTTATCATCGCCCCTTCGATATTGACAGGTTCTATCTCGGCTACCGGAGTGATCACACCAGTTCGTCCAACTTGCAAGGTAATAGCATTGACCCTTGTCACCTTCTCGACTGCCGGAAATTTATAGGCACACATCCAGCGTGGATATTTGACCGTATAGCCTAGCTCATCGGCAATGCGAACATCATCAACCTTGACAACCATACCATCCATCATCATAGGGATGCTCTCTCTTTTACTTATAAGCTTTTGATAGAACGCCTCTATCTCCTCTATGGAGTTGCACTTGAGCCTCATAGGAGGCGATAAAAATCCTTGCTCATATACAAAACTCATCTTCTCAAAGAGACCGGTTTGAGCCAAGCTGTTTTCACCAAGCCCCCAAGGGTAAAAAACAAGTTTTCTCTTTGCCGTGATAGCACTATCAAGTTGTCTCAGACTTCCTGCGGCCGCGTTTCTAGGATTGGCAAAGAGCGCTTCGCCTTCACTGAGTCTCTCTTCGTTGATAGCTTCAAAATCATCTTTTTTGATAAGCACCTCACCGCGTATCTCGATCAGCCCGTTATATGCTATCTTGAGCGGCACAGAACGAATGGTGCGGACATTCTCGGTCACATCCTCGCCTATCTCTCCATCGCCTCTTGTGATAGCCTGTTTTAGAGCGCCATTTTCATAGATAAGATTCATACTCGCCCCATCAAATTTGGGCTCACAAAAAAATGCAACATTACCTGCATTTTTATAGACTCTCTCTATCCACTCTTCGAGCTCAAGATTCGAGAATACATCCTCCATACTCCACATTCGTTTTATATGTCTTGCTTTACTAAACTCATCTCGAACGATACCACCTACTCTTAGAGTCGGCGAATTGGCATCTACCAATGATGGATTTGCTTCTTCAAAATCCAAAACCTCATGATAGAGCTTATCATACTCCTCATCACTCGCAGTTGGGTTATCAAGCACATAATAGTCATGCGCCCACTTATTTAAAAGTTTGACAACTTCAAGATACTGCTCTCTAGTCATTGCGCCTCTTTTGTTTTGGAATTTGCGATATTTTTATCTGAGATTGGCTTTGTATCGAGTATATAGATATCCAGAAATGCTTTGAAACGGGCAAATACTTCGCGTAGCTGCATCGCATAATAGGCTTTTGTATATTTGATATCTTTTGCTTCAAACCCTATCGCTTCAATCCCTTTGGCTTTTGCTATAAAAAGAGCTCTCTCAAGGTGAAATCGCTGTGAGATGATAATGAAGTCATCCTTTTTGAAATACTCCTTTGCTCGCACTACCGAATCGAGCGTTCTAAATCCTGCATGATCAAGTAAGATAGCACGACTTGGCACGCCCGCTTTTATGAGGTCTTTTTGCATTCTAGCAGGCTCATTATAGTACTGCAATCCGTTATCTCCCGAAGCAAGTATCTTTTTGATCTTCCCGCTCTTATAAAGCTTCGCTGCAGCATCGATGCGGTATTTGTAGTAGTAGTTTATCTTCCCTTTTGAGACATACTTTGTCGTACCTAGAAGTAACGCATACTCTTTTTTAGGAACATTTTGCACATCGTCATACATCTCAGAGTCGCAAGTAAACGCGATAAAGAGATAAGGTGTCAACAAAAAAATGATAGCTACGATAACTATCGCGATCAAACCTCGAATCATTCGCCATATCACTCTCACTCTTTTATCGACTCCCATACATTAAGTGCTTGCTTATGTTCTGCCACATCATGACAACGGATGATGCTTGCACCGTTTTGAAGTGCTTTGAGGTGTATCGCCAAAGTTCCGGGCAGTCGCTCTTCGACACTGCTTGGATAGAGCGCATCAATCATACTTTTTCTACTCGCTCCTATGAGCAATTCACATCCAAATTTTTTAAAATGACGCATATTTGCTAGGAGCGTGAGGTTATGCTCTAAAGTTTTGCCAAAACCGATACCGACATCAAGGATGATATTTTCACGACTTAGTCCAAGCGCTTCACACTTGGCGATACGCGCTTCAAAGAAATCGCTCACTTCGCTCATCACATCATCATAGTGTGGCTCTTTTTGCATATCTTGAGGTGTGCCTTGCATATGCATGATACAAAGCTGTGCATCGTATTTGAGTGCCAATTTGATGATGGCATCACTACTTGCACCTGTGATATCGTTGATGATTTTAAAACCGCTCTTTAGTGCATGCTCCACCACATTTGGCGCATAGCTATCGATACTAAACATAGCTCTCTCGTAGAGTCTTTTATCATCGATCTCATCAAGAAGCTCAACAACTCTTTCAAACTCCTCTTTTTCGCTCACTTTTTCAGCATTTGGTCTTGAAGAGACAGCGCCGATGTCGATGATAGCAGCACCTTCGTCTATAAGACGCTCAAGTGCTTGGAGTGCTTCATCGGGTGCAAATCTACTGCCACTATAAAAGCTATCTTCGTTGATATTGAGTACCCCCATAATCTTGGTCGGAAAATGCTTTTCAGATAAAAAATCTTGCAAGTTTTTGGCTACCTCTTTGAGCCCAAAAGGCTGAGTAAGCTCTTTTTTGCTCAAAATCTTTAGATGCTTTTTTGTCCCGATCAAAAGGCAATCACTATACTCACTCTTACATGTTATCACACCACATGGAGATGCCACTTCGGCACCGATACTGAGCGCATCTTGTTTTAGGATATTCACAGCAGGTGTTTTGATATCTTTGATATAGATCGTATAAAGCTCCATCTTCTCTTGGATGATACCTCTACCGCCCTTGTCAACATCAAGCGTTTCTAAAAACTCTTTTTTATCACTTATATCGACTCTATATAGCTTCATCATCGTTTCCCTATATCTTTTGGCTTGCGTTTTTTTGCAAGCATCTTCAAAAGCACGGTATGAAGCACAAACTCGCTTCGCACACCGCCAAAATTCAAAACAGTCACTGCCTCTTCAAAAAGTTTGAGGCTCTTTTGATCAAAATCATAATGCTTACTCTTAATCGCATCTGCGAGTATAGCCTGTAACATAGCTCTTGCTTCACCTGATCGTATCCGCTGATTTGCTTTTAAAAACCCAAAAACACTCTCGAGCGAGAGTGCATCCACATCGAGATACTGTTGCGATTCTCTTTGGGTGCTCTTTATAGTATTCACAGGAATCCGCGACTTTATCGTAGGCAAGATGCTTGATTTTTGATTGGTTATGAGTATAAACTCCGTATTTTTAGGAGGTGACTACTTGGCTTACTAACTGCATCATTCTATCTTCAAATCTTCAAAAAGTGCGCTATTTAAGGTCTTATCAAAAAGTCTATAGAGTTGCAACAACTTGATGTCTAAAAGCTCATCACTGCTCTCTAGAGGAAAACTATTTTGGATATTTTTATCGAGCACCCATAAGAAGTTATCATCACTTCTATATGCCAATTTTGTAAAAGGGTGGTCACCACTGCCTATATACCAGATGAGATATCCGTTTGGAAAAGAGATATCGAGCATATCCTCAAGCAGTTCTATATCTTGATTGCTCTTGATATCATTGATCTCTATAAACATTCGACCAAGTTGATAAAAAGGCAAAAAAGGTCTGCCGAGCGAGACATTATTGATCTTATTTTGTATGTAATGTGCGAACCATCGAAACTTATCATCAGTCAAGATAAGAACACTCTGTCCTTTTGTAACACGGGAGATAACACTATTGACCAAAGGGGTCCACTCATATCTTCTCTCTTCCATCCACGAAAAATCCGAACTTTCATCGCGAATAGCTTGCAAGGTCCAGGAGAGAAGTTCTTGCATCATCTACTTATCCAACCCATATGCTTCATGGAGAAGTCTCACGGCAAGCTCTCCATATTTCGCGCTGATTGCCATGGAAACTTTGATTTCACTTGTTGATATCATCTCTATATTGATGTTACTACTAGCAAGTGTTTCAAATGCTTTTGCGGCCACACCTGCATGTGATTTCATCCCTACACCCACTACGGAAACCTTGCAGATATTTTGATCAAAATCCATACCGCCGATATTGTGACTCAAACTCTCTATCACTCTCTTTGCACTCTCAAGATCATTTTGAGGCACGGTAAAGCCTAGATTTGTTGAGCCATCAATCCCCACATTTTGTATGATCATATCTACATTGATATTCTCGTGTGCAAGTTTCGTAAATATCTCAGCTGCGATTCCCGGCTTGTCAGAGACATTTCTGAGTGTAACCCTCGCTTGATTTTTATCCAAGACTACGCCGCTTACTAGTACCTGCTCCATTATATTGCTCTCCTTTGTTATTAGTGTTCCCTCATTATCGCTAAAACTACTCTTAGCGTAGAGTTTTATATCTAGTTTTTTTGCAAGCTCTACCGATCTGTTTTGCAACACTTTAGCACCCATAGATGCCATCTCCAACATCTCATCGTATGATATCATATCTATCTTTTTTGCCTTAGGCTCAATGCGGGGATCAGTCGTATAGATACCGTCAACATCACTATATATCTCACAGGCATCTGCACCTATGGCGCCCGCTATAGCAACAGCTGAAAGGTCACTACCGCCACGCCCGAGTGTTGTAACATTGCCCTCCTTGTTGATGCCTTGAAAACCGGCTACCACTACGATCTTACCCTCTTTAATTGTTTTTTTAATTGGTGTCGGATCAATCGATTCTATCCTTGCATATGTATGCAAATCATCCGTGATGATACCTGCTTGACGTCCTGTCATAGCAACAGCATCATAGCCTTTTGACTGAAGCGCAATCGCAAGAAGCGAAGCGGTGACTCGCTCGCCCGAACTTAAGAGTATATCCATCTCTCTTTTTGAGGGATTTGTTGAGAAATGCTCTGCATACTCTATGAGCTTATTTGTCTCTCCGCTCATCGCAGAGACAACAATCACAAGATCATCTCCTGCTTCTCTTGCTTTTGCAACACGGGAGGCAACATTTTCTATCCTCTCTAAAGACCCGACGCTTGTTCCTCCATATTTATGAACCAACAACATACTCAATATATCCTTCTTTTATAAAATAATTTATCACTCTTCTGTAGATCTGTTTTTTAAAATATGAGGCTCTTTTAAAAACCTCATTATACTCAACAAAATCATAATCATCAAACTCCGGAACACTAAAAGCGTTCAAATCTATCTTTGCTTTGTCCTTAAGACGGACCAAAAAATATTTTTGTGTCTGCCCATCAAAAGGATATCGCTTTTTTACTCGTTTCATCTTTGGAAAATCGTAGGTAACCCAGTGGGGGAACTCTCCTAAAATATCAACCTCATCACAGCCAATCTCCTCTTTGAGTTCTCTAAAAAGAGCTTGCTCGGGAGTCTCATTTCCATCTATCCCACCTTGAGGAAATTGCCATCGGTTTTTTATCCCCAAGCTCTTTCCTATGAAAAAT
>JARROQ010000009.1:0-50820 GCA_037383745.1 Sulfurovaceae bacterium | reverse complement strand
AGAGATAGATACGCTCAAAAATAAAATCAAAAAACTAGAAAAAGCTATCGCGTTAAGAGAGAGCAAATTTAAAAAGTTTAAGAATATTGCCTTTAGCCAGTTAGGTAAAAGATATGTGTGGGGAGCAGTAGGTCCTTCAAAATTTGATTGTTCCGGGTTTACAAGTTATGTGTGTAAAAGATCCGGCATCAGCATCCCTAGAACTTCATTTTATCAATCAAAATACGGCAAAGCAGTCAGCAGGAACAATCTTAAAAAAGGTGACCTGATATTTTTTGATACAAGCAGAGAGAGAAAAGGTAAAGTAAATCATGTTGGGATATATATTGGCGGCAATAAGTTTATCCACGCAAGTTCATCAAAGAAAAAGGTTGTGATTAGCCATTTGAGCGGTACCTTTTACGGCAAACGATTTGTAACAGCGAGACGAGTTTTAAAATAAAATAAAAAGGGAATAAGATGGGATTTTTTGATAGTAAAAGTAGCACAGAGGCAACGTCAAATACACAAAGCAGTAAGTCGGGCACTATGGCATTTATCTCAAAATGTATGCGTGTGCAAGGAGGCATCTCCGGATGTGGAACATTGCATATCGATGGGCATATCCAG
The DNA here is from genome assembly GCA_037383745.1 of Sulfurovaceae bacterium. Lineage (GTDB taxonomy): Bacteria > Campylobacterota > Campylobacteria > Campylobacterales > Sulfurovaceae > BN30871. The sequence goes on along the minus strand of JARROQ010000009.1, from coordinate 50,211 downwards.
GGGAATGTAGAGAATTTTGATACACTCATCATAGGTGAGAGCGGCTCGGTCAATGGCAATATAAAGGTATCCCAAGCAATCATTAGCGGTAAAGTTGAGGGTAATATCGAGTGTAATTATCTAGAGGTGCTTAAAAGTGGTAATCTCTCAAGTCATATCACAACTAATAGTGCTAAAATTGATGGAACGCTTAAAGCAGATATATTGGCCGAAAAAAATATCACGATAGAAAAAAACGGGAACATTGATGCTACCATGCTTCAAAGTGCACAAATCTCTGTGCTCGGTTCGCTCAAAGGCAAGATCATTGCAAGTGAGCTTCTAAGTATCAGTAGTACCGGAAAAGTTGATGGAGAGATTATCGCTAAAAAAATCAAAGTAGAAGAGGGCGGTTGCATGCTCGGTTCTATGTCTACTTATGAGAGCGAAAAACCAAAAAAAGTTGAAGAACCAAAAGAGACAAAGACGGAACTTAAGGTAGCTAAATAGTTATCTTCTCACAAAACTTTTTAGAACAAAAAATATTACTGTTATCTGCACCGCTAAAAGCGGGTAGTGGATATTGTAAACTTGCTCGATATTGGTAAGTTTATCGTAGTATTTATAGAAGAGATAGGAGGCTACCATGCCAAAAATCGAGCCTATCTGCTTAAAGCTATCGATATCGCTTAGTATTTTTGTTTGATTGAGAAAAATCGTCTCGGCACGAACAAGGTAACTTCCAAAAAGAAAAGTGAGCTGATAGCCTATGTAGATCAAAAGTGCTGTCTCATAAGAGATGTTGGAGCTCAAAAAATAGAGCACCATAGCTAGTAAGACGAGCTCAACAAAAAGTGTTATCCTATAAAACCATTCGATCGTAAAGAGCCTATCATACATCCTCGCAACGACAAGCATACCAAGTGCAAGTGCAACTCCTCCTAGAGAGTAGATGGAGGGATTGAGGGGCGCATAGATGCTTATTATCGTTCCGATCGAAAGACCTGTAAAGAGTGCATTTGCAAATTTATAGGCTATAAAGTATTCTTTTATGATTTGCATGTTTTTCCTAAAATGAATATTTTATTGTAGCATAGATGCTCACGCCTTCCATGTTATAGTCATAAATAGACTGATACTCTTTATCAAATAGGTTCTTGATATGCAATCCCATATCAAAATGATCACTGTATTTTTTGGTCAAATTCAAATTCCAAACAGTATAGTTTCCGCTTGACATATCACCGTACGATACCCTCTCTCCGATATAGTTTGCATTTAGACTTGCAATGGTATTTGCATCATAGAAATACTCCAGCCACCCATTGAGTTCATTTTGTGCTCTATTGTAAAGTGGCGCTCCACTTTCATCGTTCATATCAAGCAAGTGCGTATAGTTTACTCTCATTATAAATCTATCCAAAAGAGTTGGAGTGCTTGCTGATATCTCAATACCCCTTATATTTTCATCAGCCGTATTGTTTTTATATCCCCAAAGAGTATTGTCGTAGACTATATCATCTTGTATGCTATTATCAAAATATGTTAAGGAGAGATAGTCTTTATAAGAAAAAGAGGCATCATACCCTTTTACAAAACTTGGCTTGAGCGTTTCGCCGGAGAGTATATTTGCAAGCTGATACACAGAGGGTGCATTGAGTGAGGTATAGTAGTTTGCTTTGAGTGTAACATCATCAGATAGCTTATATTTTGCACCTAGTTTATAGGTTGCTTTCCCGTCAAACTTATCAAAATCATCATATCTTAGATTTGCCTCAATAAGCAACATATCAGTTGGATGTATGCTGTTGGATAAAAATATACCTTTGTTCGTGAAACTTCCATCCGTCGGTGCGTATGTGTTATATTGGTTAAATCCATCAATCTCTTTATACTCGAACCCTAAAACGCTTTTTCCAAACTTATGAGCATACGAATTGATAAGAGAATATTCATTCGTTGTGGCTTCGTATCTATTGTCTCCATCGCCCCACAAAGAAGTTGTAAAATACTCTCTTTTATATTTTCCGTGCGTCGCATTGAAGACAGAGTCTATCGCACCTATTTTTGTTGAAAGAGACCCACTTATGTTTGTACTATCGGTTATAAAATGACTATAATCATCATTTGCGCCATTACTGTTATACTCATCGTCGTAATCACCTTTGGTTTTTGTTTTGATTGCAGCGATAGAAGCTTTGGTGGTATCGGTAAAATCATACCCTATGCCTGCGGTTAGATTTTTATTGGTATATCCATCTTTTTCGGAGTTTTGCGGAGCTAAGGCCGATATACCGTTCGTATCCAAATAAGAACCAAGTAATTTTGCATTTAATTTACCGTTTTTATAAAATAGAGAGAGATCACTCCCCTTTGTTCCATGGCTTCCGCCCTCTACTCCTATGCTTCCGCTTAACCCATCTTTGAGGGCTTTTTTTGTTATGATGTTTATAACACCTGCACTTGCATTTGCTCCCCACACACTTGAGCTTCCACCTCTTATGATCTCTATCTGTTCAACATTTGAGATAGGCAGAAATTCAATCAAAGATGTATTATTTGTCGTTGAGGGGTCATTGAGTCTCATCCCATCAACAAGAACCAAGATTTTCCCACTATCCATCCCTCTGAGAAAAAATGAACTCTTTTGTCCTACTCCCCCGTTTTGGGATATATTTATTCCTAAAGAATTTGATAGTGCATCAACGATGGATGTGTATCCATTTTGTCTGATATCTTCGCTTGTGATAACATCGATATCTGCAGTTGTCTTTGTTGCTTTTTGTTTTGTCTTATTGGTCGAGATTATCTCTATATTTCCAAGTGTGATATCCTGAGCCGGTAGCATTGCTGTTAGAAGTAGCAATATGATTGATATGTTGCGTGGCTTGTTGCCCATTTTTTCCCTTTTTGATTTGAATTTTGGATGAGTTAGTAGATCAAAAAGGGTGGGGAGGTTTTATTTTCTTGGAGCTTAAAGGCCAATCTATGATACTGATAATTACTATCTAGGCGACACAGTTTATAGAGCGTAGAGTAGAGCGCTATAATCGCCAATGAGAAGTATCGTCTTCTAAAGCCTTTGAGGTATTTCATGGGAAGATTATATCCTTTGTTTACTTTGGATTTTAAATAAATCAAAGTATAATGGTAATAAAAAATGAACAAGGATAGATATATGCTCTCACCTATAAATTCAACTGATGAGTTTAAAACTTTTGTAGAGGATATCAGATCAAAAAAGGGGCATAGAGATCCTATCGGTTTTGGTATCACGAGGGTTGATAGAGGTCAAAAAAATAGAGATAAGATACTCCAAGCTTCTTTTCCGCTTATAAATTGGAATGAAAATCTAGGCTCTGCTGCCGTGTTTATGGAAGCTTTGGCTCATAGTAGAGTAGAAGTTGATTGCAGTAGTAGTGAGTTTGTAGCAACACTCAGTGATGATTTTGTTCAAAATGCGATGAATGCTTTTACTCCTTATATTGATGAAGCAACAGGTGATGCTCATAAAAATGTGCAGATCATCAAAGCACTCTCTACTAAGGGCAAGATAGGTGCAGACTATAGAATCGTCTTTCTCTTTGAAGACGATGCCCCGCAAAGTGTAGAGGCTGTTTATCTCAAGCTTTATGCACTTTCTACAGGGAAAGCACCGCTTAGAAGTCTCAATCTGGGTGGCGCTTTTGGAGTGTTGAGCAATGTAGCCTGGGTAGGCAATAAGCCCTATGAGCTTGATTATCTAAGAGATAATGAGATAGCTCTCAAGCTTGATGGCACATACCCTCTTGTAGATAGTGTTGATAAATTCCCAAGATATTTGCAACATATCATCCCTGCTGATAATACAAGAGTATTAGAAGCAAGCAGAGTAAGAATGGGCGCACATCTTGCAGCAGGGACAACTGTGATGCCCGGAGCTAGTTACATCAATTTCAATGCCGGAACGCTTGGTCCCGTTATGGTTGAGGGGAGAATCTCAAGCTCAGCTGTTGTCGGTTCAGGTAGCGATGTAGGCGGAGGAGCGAGTATCTTAGGGGTGCTCAGCGGAACAGACGGGAACCCTGTGAGTATAGGTGAAAATACACTTCTTGGTGCAAATTCTGTTACAGGCATTCCTCTAGGTGATGGGTGTATCGTCGATGCGGGGATTACGATACTTGCAGGCACAAAAGTTGCTATACCTGCAAAAGAGTTAGCAAAAATCCAAGAGGCAAATCCACAGTGTGAACTTGGACAAAAAGAGCTCTTTAAAGGGAGCGAGCTGCAAGGATTGCACGGTATTCACTTTCGTCAAAACTCCACTACAGGTGCGATGGAAGCCTATAGAAGTACAAGAGAAGTCAAGCTCAATAGTGAGTTGCATTGATGAATGATGCAGCACTTTTAGAGCAAGTAGTGCTTTTAGCAATCTTGAAAAAAGAGCCAAATGAGAGTATCGATGATGTTTTAAAAATGCTTGAAGAGTCTCGAGCGATGAGTTTAGCAGAGGGTAGAGAGATCGTGGCGCGACTAGAGCAGGAAGAGGCTATCGTTGACGGTAAGCTTACTTTTTTGGGTATCGCTATGGCAAATGAAGCCCTCAAAGCTTTTACTTTGGAGGATTGATATTGGAAGAGCTTAGGATAGAGGCAAATAGAGCATTTAATGAGGATCGCTATGATGATTCGCTGAAGCTTTACGAGCAGTTAGCAAAAGAGTTTCGAAGCGCTGATGGATATTTTATGCTTGGAAAGCATCACAATGAGGGGCTTGGCGTCTCTAAGGATGTCTCAAAAGCGATGAGTTACTGGAAAAGTGCACTCAAACTTGGAAGTGTCGATGCAAAATACGCTTTGCTTGAGATTTCTCAAAATACTACAGATTGTTGCAAGGCTTGATATGCGCATAGATAAGTGGCTCAGTAGTACCAATGTCGTAAAACGAAGAACAGTTGCGACTGATATGCTCCATAGCGGTGTTGTTTATGTCAATGGACTTCAAGCCAAGGCTTCGAAAAATGTAGCCATAGGCGATAAGGTAAGTTTGAAGTTTCTGAGCAGGGAAGAGCAGTATGAGGTTTTGGATATCCCTACTACAAAATCTACACCAAAATCCGACAAAGAGCGATATGTAAAACATATCCAAACCATAGAGATAAAAGGCGAGTAATGGATGGATCTAAAGAGATTTTCGAGAAACTTTTTAGCGGAGCTTTGAGCGAAGATGAGGGAAGGGATTTCCTCATCTCTTTGTATGAAAAAGGTGAAACTCCCGCAGAGATCGCTGCAGCTGCTCAGACTATGCGAGAGCATAGCATCAAGCTTGATATCAGTGATGAGCTACGAGAGAGAGCGATCGATATCGTAGGAACAGGCGGCGATAAGAGCGGTACTTTTAACATCTCGACGACTGTTTCCTTGCTCCTTGCCTCTCTTGGGTGCATCGTCGCGAAGCATGGCAATAGAAGCATTACAAGTAGTTCCGGCTCTGCTGATGTTCTTGAAGTGCTCGGAGTTAATCTTAAGCTCACGCCAGAACAAAATGCTACTATGTTGGAGAAGTGTGGATTTTGTTTTATGTTTGCTCCTGAGTATCATCCTGCTATGAAATATGTTATGCCGATTCGTCGCTCTATTCCCCATAGGACTATATTTAATATCTTAGGCCCTCTTACCAATCCTGCCGGCGTTAAAAAATACCTTTTAGGTGTTTTTGATGAGAGTTTTATCGATCCTATCGCAGAAGCGATGTTAGAGCTCGATATCACAAGAGCCTATGTGGTAAGTTCTCGAGATAAAACAGATGAGATATCACTTTGTGATGATACGGATTTTGCCTATATAGAAGCAGGCAAGATTAGCCGTGGAGTGATCGATCCAACTACATTTGGGTTTCAAAAAGTTGCAAAAGAGGAGATATTGGGCGGTGATGCACGGCATAATGCTGCGATTATTCGTGATATATTTAATCGAGAAGAGGTTGGTGCCAAGCGAGATATCGTATTGCTCAATGCTGCTTTTGCACTCTTTGTCGAGGGCAAAGCAAGAGATATAAAGCACGGCATAGAACTTGCTAAAAGTGCCATCGAGGATGGCAGAGCAACAGCCCACCTCGCGCGCATAATCGCACTCTCAAATAGCCTATGACAAAGACGATTGAGGCAACACTCCCGGAGATTGACAGTGTCGCCTCTTGCCTCTTGGGTTTATTGCCAAAAGATGCTATCATCTTTTTAGATGGTGATCTTGCAGCCGGCAAAACTACACTGATGCGTCATATTGCACAAAAGATAGATCCGAACTTTGAGGTGACTTCACCTACATTTTCACTTCAAAATTGTTATAGTGAACATCTTTTTCATTATGATCTCTATCGAGTAGAGTTCGCAGATATCGCTGCTCTTGGGCTCTTAGAGGAGTTTGAGAAGAGTGGTTGGCATTTTGTCGAGTGGGGAGATGATAGGCTTAAAGAATTTTTAGAAGGCTTGGGGTATAATATTTGGATTATAAATATTAAACCACTAGGCGATACTAAAAGATTATATACAATAGAGGAAATATGCACAAATTAGCAGCGAAGCATCTTTTTAAATCTATCAAGACGACAAAGATAGTCCATGATATCTCTTTGGATGTCCGCAGTAAAGAAGTCGTGGGGCTTTTGGGACCAAATGGCGCAGGGAAGACCACGACATTTTATATGATATGTGGATTGACTGAAGCCAATGAGGGTGAGGTGATACTTGATGGTGAAGACATCACAAAACTTCCTTTGAGTGCACGAGCAAGGCTTGGCATCGGGTATCTTCCTCAAGAATCGAGCATTTTTAAAGACCTGAGCGTTGAGGAAAATCTTCTCATAGCAGCTGAAGCGTTGAAGCTTGATGAGGAGACGACGCATAAACGGATAGAGAATCTTTTGGAGATATTTAACATCGAGCCGATACGCAATAGAAAAGGCATCAAGCTCAGTGGTGGCGAGAGAAGAAGAGCAGAGATTGCAAGAGCGCTTATGGGTGAGCCGAAATTTTTATTGCTTGATGAGCCTTTTGCAGGTGTTGATCCTATCGCCGTGCTTGATATCCAAAATATCATCAAACAGCTTGTGGAGCTTGATATGGGCGTGCTTATCACCGATCATAGTGTGCGCGAAACACTTGGCGTTTGTGATCGAGCCTATGTTATGCGAAGTGGTGAGATGCTCGCAAGCGGCAGTAGTGACGAGATCGCCAATGATGAAAATGTACGCAAATACTACCTTGGAGAGCATTTTTCCTTCTAATTTCTTCTCTTGACATTATAGTTTTTCTTCAATATAATACTTTTAAAAGTACTATTAAGGATACTATTGTGAAAGTAAATGCAAATGAAGTCAAACTTAAAGGGGTTTCTCTTTTTGAAAGTCTTTTAAAAAAATTTGATGAGCTTATTATAAATGTACGCGGGAAAGAGAAGTATGTCGTACTTGATATAGAGCGATATAAAGAGTTTAGAATGAATGAACTCGATATTGCTTATATGAAAACAATGCAAGATATAGAAGATAAAAAATATAAAGTTCAAAGTGCAAAAGAGCATACGCAAGAGCTTTTAAATGAACTATAAGATCGTTATAACGGAATACTATCTTAAAAAGCTAAAAAAATTTATCAAAAAACATCCGGAGGTTTTAGATAGATATATTAAGATGATTGAGATGCTTGAGGTTGACCCTTTTCATCCTTCGCTTAGGATTCACAAGCTCAAAGGTAGGCTCAAAGAGTATCACAGTATTTCTATCAATATGCAATATAGAGTAGTTATAGATTTCATCATAGACGATGGTATGATTATACCAATCGATATAGGCACTCATGATGATGTCTATTGAGATTTGTAAAAATATGTCAAAATGAAATATTTTTTCTTTTCAACTTTTTTCTATGCTATAGTGATAAAAATATCAAAAAAGGGTAGATATGATAGTAGCTATTGAAGGGAAGATTGAACATAAAGAGCCGATGCTTGTGCATATCAATGTTGCGGGTATCACCTATGAGGTATTTGTCTCGATCAATACATCTTCACAGATACAAAACGAGCAAGTGAGGCTACTTACGACGAGGATTATCAGAGAAGAGAGTGATGCGCTCTATGGGTTTATAAACAAAGATGAGAAGAAGATGTTTGATACACTTCTCAAGATCAATGGTGTTGGACCAAAAGTCGCACTCGCCGTCTGCTCCACCTTCGCGCCTGATACTTTTGCAAAAGTGGTTGCAAGTAAGGATGTGGGTATGCTCAAAAGGGTACCGGGTATCGGACCAAAAGCGGCAAGTAGGATACTTGTCGAGCTTGCTGACTTTATCGTTGATGGTAATGCAAGCACAGAGAGCCTATCCGGTTCGCATTTTGATGCTTCGTTGGCGCTAGAGTCGCTTGGGTTTAAAAAAGATGAAGTGAAAAAAGCGTTGCATGGACTTAGCGGGGATACTTCATCTTTAGTTAAAGAGGCGTTGAGGAAATTACAGAGGCTTCCACTTTTTAGAAAAGTGGAGTAAAAGCGTCATGCTCACAAAGTCGCGGGCGGCATATCCCTGCTTGCTATCTGTACCGCCGCGGATATGCCTGCTTTACAAGGATGCTCGCATGACAGCTATTTGATGGATAGCACCAGAGGTGCAAAAGTGATTAAATGAATTTATTTAAGTTATGGGTGTATATAATGTATGTTAAATAATTGTATTCTAGGGAGGAGGGGAGATAAGTGTATAAAATATTAGCCGCAACTCGTGATGATATGAATGAAGGTTGGGTTTGGTTTAGTAAACACACTTTTCTTCCAAGATCAATAGTGAAGATTGAAAACAATTCAAACAATTTTGTAATTTATTGTGAAGCCCTAAAAATTGATGCAAATTTTTTACGCGAATACAACCAAAAACCTAGAATTCATATCGATGAAAATGAGCAAACAATTATTATGAATGATTGGTATCGGCAACATCTAGGAAATATTTCCACACAGAAAAGTTATGATTTAAAAGTGTCAGAGGCCAATGGTCCTTATGGAAAATTTCGTGTATGCATCGGTCACCCTCAAGTGATAGTGAGATTAGCAGCTTGGCTTGCACTTATTAGTGTTGGACTTGGAATTATTAGTATTGGACTTGCTGTCTGGATATAATCAGTAGAATATAACAAACCAAAGGAATTAATCAAAACACCCTTGTAGCTTTTACAAAAGTATCCGCATACGAGCCGCTATCAAGCCGAGAGATGATAATCCCTTGCGCTTTTGAAGCAGCATGGATAAACTGATTATCACCTATATAGATGCCCACATGTGTCACGGGGATCTTTCTACTTTTATCCGTGAGAAAAAAGACCAAATCACCCTTTTTAAGTTGATCTTTTGGGATCTCGATACCGACTTTTGATTGTTCCCATGCTGTTCTAGGCATATTGACATTCTGTTTTTTGTAGAGATACTGCACATATCCTGAGCAGTCAAACCCCTCAGGCGTTGTCCCACCCCATACATATTTGCCGCCTTTAAAATATTTTGCATACTGCAAAAGAATCTCTTTATCGGTTTTTGTCGGCACATAGACAGTTTTATTTTCTTTGGCTATTTGCTCTTTTTTGTGTATCTCTTCCGCTTTTCTTTTGGCAACCATGGCATTGATCGCCTTTACTTTTTCTATCTGCAGCTCTCTATAGAAGGCTTGAAGGGAGTACTCTTTTTCATCTTGATTGAGACATTCATTTTCTTGGTGCGCGATATCTTTCTTCTTAAGCGTGCCATTTTCATCTTGGACGGTGATGAAGTTGGCTACTAGCAATGAAGAGAGTAAGATGATAGCTACATACACTTTGCACATTATTTAACTCTTTTTTTCTGTCATTGTAACATAACGAAGATTTTATGAGTATAATTTCAGTATGCAAAAATATTATCCTACCATTATCTTAGGTGCAGGTGCTAGCGGGCTTATGTGCGCTGCTACACTGCCTAAAAAAAGCGCTCTGCTTATAGATACAAACAAGAGCATCGGTGCAAAGATAGCTATATCGGGTGGTGAGAAGTGTAATGTCACGAATGAGCGTCTCTCGAGTGATAATTATCTTGGAAACCGCTATTTCATAGAGGATGTTTTTAGAGAATTTTCCAATGATGATATGCTCGCTTGGTTTGATGCAAAAGATTTACGCTTGAGACTCAAAAAAGAGAGACAATATTTCTGTGAGCAAAGTGCACAAGAGTTGCTTGATGTTTTTAAAAAAGAGATAAGCAAACAAGAGCTCTCTTTGGAGACGAAGATTTTAGATATTACGCTAGAGCAGGGTCGTTTTAAGGTTGCCAGCAACAAAGGTTGTTTTGAATGCGATCATTTAGTCCTAGCGCTTGGAGGGCTCAGCTACAAAAAGATAGGCGCGAGTGATATGGGCTACAAGATAGCATCAAAGTTTGGACATACTATCAATGCGACTTCGCCGGCACTTGTCGGGTTTACTCTACAAAAAGAGCAGTTTTTTATGAAAGAGCTCAGTGGAACAAGTATCGAGAAGGTTCGCATCAGTGTAGATAAAAAAAGATTTGAAGGAGCACTCCTTTTTGCGCATAAGGGCATTAGTGGCCCGGCTGTACTTAATGCTTCACTCTATTGGAATAGGGGTGAGGTGAGCATAGATTTTTTATGTGATTTTAGCTTTGAAGCGCAAAGTGAGAAGTTGATCAGCTCTCTTTTGCCTTTTGCAAAAAGAGTTGCCAAAGCATTCTTAGAACATTTAGGCGTAGAAGATAAGCCCTATAAACAGCTTTCCAAAGCAGAGAAGTTGCGTTTAGAGTCTTTACGATCCTATAGATTTGCGCCTGCTGGCAATTTTGGCTATGAGCGAGCGGAGGTCACAAAAGGCGGTGTTGATATACGAGATATCGATGCTAAGAGCATGATGAGTAAAAAACAGAGCAACCTCTATATCATCGGTGAGCTTTTAGATGTCACAGGAGAGCTTGGTGGTTATAATTTTCAGTGGGCATTTTCAAGCGGGTATGTGTGTGCTAAGTCCTTATGTGATAAAATAGCTTCAAACTACACCACATAGGGTAAATACCCAACAATTTAAAAGAACGAGAAGAGTGTAAATGGCGATAAAAGAGATACGATATAAAGAGGTAAGTTTTAAGCTCTCTTATGAGATGCTCAATGGAAAAGCGACAGATGCCATACTCATCTTGCATGGCTGGGGCAGCAATAAAGAGATCATGAAACAGGCATTTGGGCAATGTTTTAAAGATCGTAAACATATCTATCTTGATATGCCCGGATTTGGTGCAAGTTCCAATGGTGATATGATCTTAAAAACCGAGGATTATAAAGAGATAGTAAAGCTTTTTTTAAAATCCATCACGCTTGAGCCAGAGATCATAGCAGGACACTCTTTTGGCGGCAAAGTCGCAACACTGTTAAACCCTCAATGTTTGGTGCTCCTCTCATCATCAGGTATATTAGTGCCTAAGCCACTCAATATCAAGATAAAAATAGCGATTTTTAAACTCTTAAAACCTCTTGGGTTGAGTAAGTTGCGATCATTTTTTGTTAGTAGTGACGCAAGAGGGATGAGTCGGAGTATGTATGAGACATTTAAAAATGTAGTTGATGAGGATTTTGAACACAATTTTCAAAACTTCACAGGTAAAGCCCTTCTTTTTTGGGGAGAGAGTGACACAGCGACACCTCTTTGGACAGGCAAGAAGATCAATGAGCTTATAAAGGAGAGCAGATTGTACCCGATGCGCGGTGATCACTACTTCTTTTTAGGGCATGCAAAAGAGATAGAAAAAGAGATATTAGATAATTGCGGAGGTGGGGATGCATAGCTTGGATATGGCGGATTTTATACTTTTTACTTTGGCTTTAGGTTACTATCTTATCACGAATCTCCAGTGGTATAGCTATAAGATAGAGCGTGTGCTCTTTTTTCATACAAAACCATGGTGGAATATCACCTATTTTATCTTGCCTCTTTTGCTCTACTGGAGCGCGCAATATTTTGAGTCTATCGCGCTGTATGCATCGATTGCTATATTTATCGTCTATTGCTTAGCGCTTTTTTTGTGGGTTAGAGATCTTGATAAACCACTTGTTTTTACGGCACGCATCAAGCGATTTTTTGCCATACTTTTTGTGATATCTTTGCTTTTTGCCCTATTGGATTTTAAAGTGATACTTCTCTCACTTGTACTCGCTTTTTTACTTTCAGTCGGTTTAGAGAAGATGCTTTTTTTGGGTTATAAAAAAAGAGCACAGGCAAAACTCGAAAGCATGGATGGGCTTATCGTAATTGGTGTCACGGCAAGCTATGGAAAGACAAGTATCAAAAATATGATAGCCCATATTATCGGCAACAAATATAGAGCTTATGCAACACCAAGATCAGTCAATACGCTTGGCGGTGTGATCAAAGATATCAACGAAGACCTTCCAAGCGATACACAAGTTTATATCGTCGAGATGGGTGCGCGAGGCAAGGGTGACATCGCCGAGATATCTCTTTTTGTAAAACCGCAATATGCAGTTGTGGGCAAGATAGGTCCTGCGCATATAGACTATTTTAAAACTTTAGAAAATATCCGAGATACGAAGATGGAGATTACGCAGAGTCCTGAGCTAAAAAAAGCTTTTGTTCATACAAGCGCACATATAGCCGAGCAAGACAACATCACTCTCTTCGGCGATGATATAACAGAGATAAATGCTAGCCTTGCCGGTGTGAGCTTCAAGCTTGATAGTAAGGAGTATAGTACACATATTTTAGGAGCTTTTAACGCACTCAATATCGCTGCGGCTATTAGGATTGCTCAAAGCTTAGGAGTGGATGAGGGTGAGATATCTAGAAGAGTTGCCACGCTTGAGCCAACACCGCATAGACTTCAAAAGATAGAGAGTGGCGGTAAAATCATCATTGATGATAGTTTTAACGGTAATATCGACGGGATGCTAAGTTCTTTTGAGCTTGTAGCAACCTATGGTGGCAGAAAAGTCATCATCACTCCTGGGCTTGTCGAAGTGGATGACGTACTCAATATCCAAGTGGCCCAAAAAGCCAATGAGATATTTGATCTTGTAATTGCAACGGGTGAGCTTAATTATGCGATATTTAAAGAGCATGTTGCGCCTCAAAAACTTTTAAAGTTAGAGTCGAAATCTCAGATGCAAACACTGCTAGCAAGAGAGACACGAGCGGGTGATTTGATTCTTTTTGCAAATGATGCGCCGAGTTTTGTATGATTCGTATAGTTTTCATCTTTGTCGCCTTTTTCTCTCTCTTGTTTGCCAACGAGATAACACTCACAAAGGCACAAGAGGAGTATATCGCTCAAAAAGTATGGCAAAATGAGGGTGCCGGGCTTGATAAATATCTTATCCATTGGAATGATGGGGAGGATTTTATCTCGCTTGGTATCGGTCATTTTATCTGGTTTTCAAAAGATCATACCGAGCGCTTCCGTGAAGTTTTCCCACTCGTTTTAGAGTATATGCAAAAGCGTGGGGTTGTATTGCCTGATTGGTTAGATGTGCAGAGTGATTGCCCATGGAGTGATAAAGTCTCCTTTATGCGATCAAAAACAACAAAAGATGCGACATATACGCGACTTTTTGATTTTATCGACAGCACAAGAGCATACCAAGCCGGATATATGGCCGATAGGCTCCAAAGAGCACTTCCTGCGATGTTAGAGACGATTGATGATGGCGATAAAAGAGCACTCATTGAAGATCGATTTAATGCTATTTTGTTAAATGCGGATGGAAGCATCAATGAACATGGACTTTATGTGCTTCTTGATTATGTCAACTTCAAAGGCGAGGGTACATTGAAAAGTGAACGATATAACGGTGAGGGCTGGGGGCTTTTGCAAGTCTTAGAGCATATGGATGCAAACAGTAGCGATCGTTTCAAGGCATTTAGTGATAGTGCAAAAGCGATGCTTGATAGGCGCATCAAAAACTCTCCAAAAGAGAGAGGAGAGAGTCGCTGGAGGGCAGGGTGGTTTAAAAGACTCGATACATATATCTTGGATAAACAATGAAAAGCTATATGAGATTTGCCGATAGATTATCCTTGGCTTCAGGAGCTATAGCTTCGCTCGCTTTGTTGTTACTCTGCGGTGTCGTTGTTTATGATATCATCATGCGATTTCTTTTTAACTCAACTTCTGCTCTTTTCTATGAAATCTCTTGGCATCTTTTTGATGTGCTTTTTTTACTAGGGCTCTCTCAAGTGATCCGGGAGGTTTGCCTTATAGATATATCATCAAATCCTTTGTTGTTATCGGATTTGTTTTACTGCTCTTGCAAGTGGTATCTAAAGCTATGCACGCGTTTTTGAGCATAGAATCAACAAGATTAAAAAGTACTATGCTTGCATCATTGGCTGCCTTGTTTATTGTGATCTATCTAGCTTATATGAGTGATCTTGTTTTTATGCTCAATCCTGTAATATTGATCGCAATCTTGGCATTTACGATGCTGATGATTGGTTTTGAGATTGGTTTTATTTTTGGAGCTATCGCACTTCTGTTTTCAACAATTACTTATGAGCTTGGATTGGAGTCTTTAGAACTTCTCTCATTTAGAACGTATGGTATCATGACTAATTTTACTCTTTTGGCGGTCCCTCTTTTTATCTTTATGGGGCTTGTTTTGCAAAAAGCAAAGATAGCAGAAGATCTTTTAGTATCGATGGGCAGACTTTTTGGTGTCATACGAGGGGGACTTGCCGTATCGGTTATCTTGGTTGGTGCGATCTTAGGCGCAAGTACAGGCATAGTCGGAGCAAGTGTTGTTATGATGGCGCTTATTGCTTTGCCTCTTATGCTCAGAGAGAAATATTCGCCAACCCTCGCTTCAGGTTCTATCGCAGCAGGCGGAACATTGGGGCAGATCGTTCCGCCCTCTGTTGCGCTTATCATACTTGGTGATCAGATGCATCTAGATATGAAAGAGCTTTTTGGAGGTGCGATAGTGCCGAGTATTTTACTTGTTTCGCTCTACATCATCTATATCTTGGCAGTATCATTTTTGAAAAAAGATGTTGCTCCTGCTATGGAGATTAGTGTGCCCTATAAGGATGTTGTATCGAGTGCACTCAAAGCAATGTTTGCACCAACGCTACTTATCTTTATAGTCTTAGGCTCCATCCTCGTAGGTATCGCTTCGCCAACGGAATCAGCTGCAGTAGGTGTATTTTTTGCCATACTCTTAGCGTATAGAAAGAGACTCCTCACAATTGATATTATAAAATATGCACTCACAGAGAGCGTAAAGCTTACATCTATGATAATGCTCATACTTATCGGTGCAACAGCATTTTCTCTTGTCTTCAATGAGCTAGGTGGCAGTGATGTCGTTCGCGGTTTTTTTGAGAACAATATAGAAAGTGAACTCGGCTTTATCATTTTAGCGATGGCGGTTGTATTTGTCTTAGGTTTTTTTATCGATTTTATAGAGATTATTTTTATCGTTATTCCTATCCTTTTGCCTTTAGTCTATTTTTACGATATCGACCCCATATGGTTTGGTGTGTTAATCGCGATGAATATACAAGCATCATTTCTTACGCCCCCTTTTGGCTTCTCGCTCTTTTTCCTCAAAGGTGCTGCCGGAGATACGCTTACAACTTCAACCATATATAGAGGAGTCATTCCGTTTATCCTCTTACAACTTGTGGCAATAGCTATCATGATTTACTATCCAAATCTTATCTATATCTTTAGAGGTTAAGATGAAATTTCTTAAAGAGATACTTCTATTTATATTTATCTTCTTTGTGCTCTCGTTTGTGATTAACGAGTTTAGAAAGAGTGAACAGACACCAAAGGTGCTTAGTGATTTTAAGTATCAAACGCTTAACGCGGGTGTTTATGATATCAAAGAGTATAACGGCAAACCGACTATTATCCAATTTTGGGCAACATGGTGTAGGGTATGTAAAGTGGAGATATCCAATATGGATGCACTCTCAAAAGATTATAATGTCATAACTGTTGCAGTAGATTCGGGAAGTGATTTTGATATAATGTCATTTTTAAAACAAAAAGATTTGCACTTCAAGGTTATCAATGACAGTGAAGGTAAATTGGCAAAAAAGTTTGGCGTTCATGTCTATCCGACCACATTTATCTATGATGCAAAAAATGAGCTAAAATTTAGTGAGGCAGGGTACATAAGCGAACTCGGAGTAAGGGCAAGAGTCAAGCTGATACAATAAAAGGAGTGATTTTGAGTAGTGCAATAGAGAGATGTGGCGGTGTGTGTGAGATATGCGGTAGTAGTGAGGATATCAGAGAGTATAGTGTTGAGGGGATGGATGAGGGTGTTGCTATCTGTGCACTTTGCGCGGCAGATATCGAAGAGCCTTCAAATAATGCAAATCAATTTCGTTCTCTTGTTGAGACGATTTGGAGTCCTATAGCACCACTACAAGTGCTCTCCTATCGATTGTTAAAAAAATTGCAAGATGAGTCTTGGGCTCTTGATGCGCTACAGATTGCTTATCTTGAACCTGAACTTTTAGCTATAGCAGAATCTATCTTTGAAGAGACTACAAGTGAACCTACAAGAGATAGTAACGGCACTATCCTTCAAGAGGGTGATAGCGTCTCTATCATTAAAGATCTTGAAGTCAAAGGTGCCGGATTTACTGCAAAGCAGGGCACAACTGTTAAAAATATTTATCTTACTTCTAATCCCGAGCAGATAGAAGGCAGAGTTAACGGCGTTAAGATTGTACTTCTAAGTAAGTTCTTAAAGAAATTATAAATGCCATCTGTAGAAGACAGCATTCTCCTGTTTTCTGCTCCCTTC
Organism: Sulfurovaceae bacterium; assembly: GCA_037383745.1. Lineage (GTDB taxonomy): Bacteria > Campylobacterota > Campylobacteria > Campylobacterales > Sulfurovaceae > BN30871. Next base: position 33,398 of record JARROQ010000009.1, on the reverse strand, counting down.
TAAACTTCTATATTTATATGGAGTAAAATATCTTAAAAATATGATAAAATCATAATAAGAATATAAGGAGGGTGTATGAATATCACAAATTTGGAGTATCTCCCCAATAAGGAGATCGTAGAGCATTATGGTGTTGTCTCGGGTTCAACTGTTCGTGCTAAACATATCGGAAGAGACCTGATGGCTGGGATCAAAAATGTATTTGGCGGGGAGCTTAAAGGGTATACGGAACTTTTAAGTGAAGCAAGAGATGAAGCGATCGATAGAATGATAAATCAAGCACAATCCATGGGCGCAAATGCGATACTCAATGTAAGATTTTCAACCTCTTCCATAACGGCAGGTGCTTCAGAACTCTATGTGTACGGAACAGCTGTAAAGGTGCAGTAGATGATTGATTTGATTGTTTTTATAGTCCTTTTACTGTTGGGATTTATCATCGGAAATTATCTTGAAAAAAGACATTTTAAATCTATCAAAGAAAGAGAGACCGAATTTATAAATCTACCGACAATTATGCTAAAAAATCCTCTGCGACCCGAGGGGATAAAGTCGTATGACCTTGTGAGCGGGAATGTTGTTATCTCTATTGATTATTTTAAAAAATTTGTCGCCTTTTTAGTCAATATCTTTGGCGGCAACATAGAAACTTATGAGAGTCTTATCGATAGAGCGAGAAGAGAGGCTATCTTGCGTATGAAAGCTGAAGCAAAAGGTGCAAGTGAGATTATCAATGTTCGTCTTGAAACAAGCTCTATTAGTCAAAATACAAAAAATAGTATCGGTGCCGTTGAAGTTCTTGCATATGGAACAGCTATCTATAGATGAGATATAATCCGAAGCTCCCCGACGAGGGGATCAACTCCAAGGATTCTACCTTTTTTCATGACTTTCTAAAATACAGCGTGCAACTTTTTGCAACGCTTCTCATCTTGGTAGTAGCGGCAAACTTTATCGTCGATTTTGCTATTTCACATCTCTCGGTTGAGAGTGAAAAATATCTTGCTAAAAAACTTCATCTTGAAGGCTTTTATAATGCTAAAAAAAGTAAGTACCTCAGTAAGGTAGCCACAAGGCTTTATGCGTGCTCAAATTTGCCATATGATGTCAATATTTCTATCATCAATGAAGAGAGCCCCAATGCTTTTGCAGCCGCCGGAGGCGAGATATTTGTTACTCAAGGATTATTGGATAAAGTGCAAAGCGAAAATGAACTCTCTTTTGTCATCGGCCATGAGCTAGGACATTTTAAGCACAGAGACCACCTTAAGGCAGTAGGGCACAATATCATTTTTCAAAGTATCGGCTCGCTTCTTGGATTTGAATCCAACGGCGGTGTCAATCTTTTTTTAAATTTCGGTAATTCGCTCTATTCTCAAAAAGCGGAACTGCAAGCTGATCTCTATGGACTTGATATGATGGAGTGTGCGTATGGCAATGCCGTGGATACACTTAGTTTCTTTGAAAAAATGGATGATAAGCAGAGTTGGAAATATATCGGCGCAACGCATCCTGATTTTGGCAAAAGGATAGCAAATCTTAAGCGTGAGATACAAAAGAGAGGGTTGGATACCAGGGCAAAACCCGTGAAGCTAAAACCCTTTTACTAAGACATCAAAAAGGTAGGCAACATCATCATCCTCTAAGTAGAGACTCGATCCGTTTTCATAAAGGCTTAATAGTTTTTTCTTGTTGATAGAAGCCGTATAGATACACTCCGGGTGTGCCGGCTTAAGAGCTTGCATAAGAGCCACTTCTTCTTTTATCTCGCCATCACAGATGTAGCACCTCTCTGGAAGATTGAGTCTTCCTTCAAACTTTAAAAGCTGTATATAGCTCTCACATGCGACTCTTTTTGGATTTTGTTTCCCCCATTTTTGCGCTGCTTCAAGCAGAAGGTCAAAATAGAAATTATCGATCTCATTTGTATCGCGAAGATGTGGGATAAAAGCAGATATAAAGTTATGCCATAGCAGGAGCCTATTTTTATCTTTGAGCCAAGGAAAACCGATATGCGAGAGGCTTCTTAGTTGCGGCATAAAGCTGCTATATCTGTTTTCGTTTTCAAAATCTACAAGATACCCGACTTGTAAAATGGAGTGCCTCGCTCCATAAAAACGATAGTAGCTTTTTATCTCATTTTTACTAAGAATCAAAGCTATCATATCTTCATTTTTAGCTTTTTTAAGTTCTAGTACAAAACCCTTGATAGGTAATCCTTTCTTTCGTTGTGATATTATAGTGTAAGTCGCTTTAGAAAGCTCTCCACGGCACGGTAATCAAACTTTTAGCATCTTTTATGTATAATCAGGCTCATTTTAGGGCGATATTACGATCTCCTAGCGAAAAAATACTAAAGGTCTGCTTATGCAAGATTTATTTACCTCTTTTAAAGACAATTGTGGCTTTGGACTCTTAGCTTCAATTGACAATAAACCTTCCCATAAAAATCTAGAAGATGCCATAGTCTCACTCTCTAGGATGATGCACAGAGGCGCTATAGCAGCTGATGGTAAGACGGGAGACGGGAGCGGTTTACTCCTTTCTATTCCAAGAGAATTCTTCGCTAAAGTTGCAAAAAAAGATGGTGTGATATTGCCTGATATTTATGCTGTCGGGATGATATTTGCCGAGAAAGAGAGTGATTTTGATGTCATTAAAGAGGTCTGTTACAATAATGATTTAAGACTCATATATACAAGAGAAGTCCCCCTAGAAAAGAAAGCCTTAGGTGAGCAAGCAATAAAAGAACTACCTATCATAAAACAAGTATTTATAGCACCAAATAGCTTGATGGGTACAAGAAGATTTAACGCGCTTGTTTATCTCTCAAGACGCGAGATAGAGACAAAACTCAAAGAGAGCCCGGATTTTTACATCCCTTCGTTTTCGTCATCGACGGTATCGTATAAAGGGCTTGTTATGCCTACGCATATCAAAGAGTTCTACAAAGACCTTCAGGATAAAGATTTTAAAGTCTCTTTTGCGCTTTTTCACCAACGATTTTCTACAAATACACTTCCAAAATGGAAGCTTGCTCAGCCTTTTAGGATGATAGCGCATAACGGCGAGATCAACTCTGTCACTGCAAATAGATTTAATGTTGCATCAAAAAGTGAATTTTTAAAGAGTGATATATTTTCTGATGATGAGATCAAAAGATTGATGCCGATTATTCAAGATGGGATGAGCGACTCTGCAAGCGTAGATAACTTTTTTGAGTTTTTACGAATCAATGGTGTCGATTTCTTCAAAGCTGCACGATCACTCTTGCCTGCTCCTTGGCAAAATGCACCACATATGGATCCAAAACTTAGAGCATTTTATGAGTATATCAGTACCTGTTTTGAGCCGTGGGATGGTCCGGCTGCCATGAGCATGACTGATGGAAGATATATCGGTTGTGTCTTAGATAGAAATGGATTGAGACCTGCAAAATATACGATCACAAAAGATAATAGGCTCCTTGTTGCTTCTGAGTATGGTGTTCTTGACACTCCGGAAGATGAGATTTTAGAGCGCGGTAGATTACAATCAGGAGAGATGATAGGACTCGATCTCAAATATGCCATGGTGCTTAAAAGTAATGATATCGACAACTATCTCAAAAACAGAGAACCCTACGGTAAATGGCTCAATACAAATATGATCTATCTTCAAGAGCATATGAATGATCCCTTTTCTCATATCGATATTCCACCAAAAGAAGAGCTTGAGGCGAGACAGAGATTTTTTAACATAACACTTGAGGTGCAAGAGCAGGTGTTTGAGACCATGATGGAAGAGGGCAAAGAGACCACCGCTTCGATGGGTGACGATACACCGCTGGCAGCTTTCTCAAACAAACAGAGAAATTTTACCGATTTCTTTAGAGAAAAATTTGCCCAAGTAACCAATCCTCCTATCGATCCGATTAGAGAAAAAGTTGTTATGAGCTTAAATACAGGCTTCGGAGAGACAAGAAATATCCTCTCTGATGATGCAGAGCATGCAAAAAGACTCAAAACGATATCCCCGATACTTTCCCAAGAAAAGCTTGATATCCTTAAAGCATTCGGTGATGAAAAAGATCCTCGTTATGACGCAAGTTATAGAGGAAAAACATACTCAACAGTATTTAAAACAGGGCTTAAAAAATCACTCAATACTTTAGTCGAAAAGATAGTTGCCGATGTTGCTAAAAAAGGCATTCGAACAATCATACTTGATGATAGAGCGCTCAATGCTTCTACAAAAGTGATGCCGATGTTGATGGTAGTTGGACGACTCAATCAAGCACTTCTTGAAGGGAATGTACGGCATCTCTCAAGTGTCGTGGTCGTTTCAGGTGAAGTTTATGATTCACACATGGCAGCATGTATGATAGGCTATGGTGCTTCAGCGATCTATCCGTATATGCTTTATCAAAGTGTAGCTGTGATGCAAAGAAGAAGAGATGCAGATGGAGATTTTGCGCCAACGCTGAAAAAAGTGAGAAAATCTATCAATGCAGGTCTTTTGAAGATCATGTCAAAGATGGGTATATCAACGATATCGAGCTATAGAAACTCGAGCCTTTTTGATGTTATAGGATTAAATAAAGAGATTGTAAGTGAATGTTTCCCAAAATCACACGCTGCTTTGGGTGGTCTTGATTATAGTGATATCGAAGCAAGAGTTACGAAATACCATAAAGAAGCGTATGATATTAAGACGAACTATCAGATATTCCCAATCAACATTGGCGGCTTTTACAAATATCTCGATGGCGGCGAATTTCATGACTACTCTCCGGCAGTTGTGCACTCTTTTCATAGGCTTGCAAAAAGCGGGAAAAAAGATGACTTTGAAGGGCTTAAAGAGCTCGTCAACAAACGGGATAAAAAATTCATCAGAGACTTTTTTGTACTCCACAGCGATAAGGAGCCTATCGACATAGAGAGCGTTGAGCCAAAAGAGAGTATATTTAAGAGATTTTCAACGGCAGCGATGTCACTTGGTTCGATATCTCCTGAAGCACATGAGTGTTTAGCTGAAGCGATGAACACAATCGGCGGCTTGAGCAATTCCGGTGAAGGCGGCGAGGATGCTGCAAGATTTGGCACAATCAAAAATTCAAATATCAAACAAGTAGCTTCGGGAAGATTTGGAGTAACGCCTGCCTATTTAAGATCAGCCAAAGAGCTTCAGATAAAAGTAGCCCAAGGAGCTAAACCGGGAGAAGGCGGTCAGCTTCCGGGACACAAAGTAAGCCCACTTATCGCAAAACTTAGACATACAATGCCCGGAGTTACACTGATATCTCCACCTCCACATCATGACATCTACTCTATCGAGGATTTAGCACAGTTGATATTTGACCTTAAGCAGGTCAATCCTGAAGCACGCATTGCTGTAAAATTAGTCTCTACTTTAGGTGTTGGAACGATTGCAGCAGGTGTAGCAAAAGCGTATGCTGATAAGATTATTATATCCGGTTCAGACGGTGGTACGGGAGCAGCGCCTATCGGCTCGATCAAATTTGCAGGGAATCCTTGGGAGCTTGGACTTATAGAGGCACACAATGCACTCAAGGCAAATAATCTCAGAGGTCAAGTCACGCTCGAGACTGATGGTGGTCTTAAGACCGGTCTTGATATCATAAAAGCAGCGATATTTGGAGCGGAGTCCTATGCCTTTGGAACCTCTGCACTCACGGTCCTTGGCTGTAAGATACTCCGTATTTGTCATCTCAATAGATGTAGTGTCGGTATTGCAACGCAAGATCAGCGTCTTAGAAACGAATATTATGTAGGAAGCGTAGAGAGAGTTGTCAATTACTTTAATCTTCTTGCTGAAGATATCAGAGAGATACTTGCTTCTTTGGGTTATAGTTCAATCGAAGAGATTGTCGGTAGAGTCGATTTACTAAAAGCACTCGATGATGAGTTCTCTAAAAAGTTTAACTTTGATTCACTGATGTATAGACTTGATGGTGTAGATACAAGACAGGTGGCGTCAAATGAGCCATACGATAAAAACAGATTTGAAAGAGATATCCTCAAAGAGGTTATGCCTGTTATTAAAAATCCAAAAGATAGTATCGTTATTGAGAGAGAAATTGCCAACACAAATAGAAGTTTTGGTGCGAGAATATCAGGCGAGATAGCAAAATATTATGGTGATACCGGACTTCGGGCAGGCACTATTACGATTAAGCTTCAAGGGATTGGCGGACAATCTTTGGGCGCATTTTTAGTAGAGGGTGTTGCAATCTATGTTGATGGAGCCGGTAATGACTATATCGGTAAAGGTATGCACGGTGGTATGATTGCCATTACTTCACAGATGAGTAGAGAGGGCTATTCGCTCGGTGGTAATACTTGCTTATATGGTGCAACAGGTGGAAAACTCTACATCAGCGGTCAAGTCGGCGAGAGATTTGGTGTACGAAACTCAGGTGCTACTGCCATAGTTGAGGGAACAGGAGATCATCCTTGTGAATATATGACGGGCGGTGTTGTTGTAATATTGGGTAAAACAGGCGTCAATTTTGGTGCAGGTATGACAGGCGGTGTTGCCTTTGTGTATGATGTTGCGCATGAGTTTGTCGAAAATATCAACCGTGAACTTGTTGAGCCGACAAGAATCGATACCGATGATACGGATATCGAGAGATATTATCTTAAAAAACTTCTCAAAGATTATTACAACGAAACAAGAAGCGAGATTGCTAAAAAGATACTCGATGATTTTAGAGTTGAGATAAGAAACTTCTGGATGGTAAGACCGAAAGATATGAAGGGTCCACTCAAAATAGGAGCAGGGGAATAATATGCAAAAGTTTTATGAAGTAGGCAGAGCAGATGCCAAAAAAAGAGATGTTGTTGAGCGTACGAAAGATTTTGATGAGATTTATGAACTATTTGCGTCTGAAAAATCGAGTGAGCAGTCTGAGCGATGCATACAGTGCGGTGATCCTTATTGTCACGATGGCTGTCCTTTGCACAATTATATTCCACAATGGTTGAAGGCTGTTGCGTACAAAGATCTGGAGTTTGCATTTTCTCTCTCCAACGAATCTTCACCGTTTCCTGAAGTCATGGGAAGGATTTGTCCGCATGATAGATTATGTGAAGGTTCATGCACTCTCAGCGATGGACACGGAGCAATCACTATCGGTTCTATCGAAACTTTTATCACAGAAGAGGGATTTAAAAAAGGTCTGAAACCAAATTTTGGTGAGCGTGTTACCGATAAAAAAGTTGCTATTATAGGTGCAGGTCCCGCAGGACTTTCTGCTGCAACTTTTCTTTTAAGATATGGGATACAAGTAGAGATATTTGATAAGCAATCGCGTGCCGGAGGGTTGCTTACATACGGCATCCCCGGATTTAAACTCGATAAAAATATCGTAGCTCGAAGGATTAGACTCTTAGAGGAAGCCGGAGCAATTTTTCACAAAAATGTTGAAATAGGCAAAGATATAAGTTTTGAGCAGCTCAGAGAAGATTTTGATTCTATATTTTTAGGTTTAGGTGCAACCAAGGGGAGAAAGTCGGGCATCAAAGGCGAAGATGCAAAAGATGCCTACCTTGCTATGGATTTTCTCTCTACGATGCAGAAGAAACTCTTTGATGAAAAATCTGAGCAAACCATAGATGTCAAAGATAAAAATGTAGTTGTTATCGGCGGTGGTGATACTGCTATGGATTGTGTAAGAACCTCACTAAGAGAAAATGCAAAAAATGTTCAGTGTCTCTACAGAAGAGACGCACTCAATATGCCGGGAAGTAAAAAAGAGTATATCAATGCAAAAGAAGAGGGTGTGCTATTTGAGTTTTTTGCCTCACCGAAACAGATAATCGTAAATGATAAAGGGAGTATCGTTGCAGTTGAGATGATCAAAACAAAATTGAGCGATCCCGATGAACACGGAAGACAAAGAGTTGAAGAGATAAGTGGCAGCAATTTTAATGTCGAGGCGGATGTTGTGATTATGGCGCTTGGTTTCGATATACAAGAGTATTCATTTTTGGCTTCAAACGGTATCGAGACCAATAAGTGGGGGCAGATACTTGTTGATGAGAACTACGAGACAACAAAAAGCGGTATCTATGCAGGCGGTGATTGCTATAGAGGTGCGAGTCTCGTTGTGCATGCCGCAAAAGACGGGCGAGAAGCTGCAAAAGCAATTGCTAAAAAGCTCTTGAGTTAGCTCGTTTTTTTGTTTCGCATCTACACGATATTAGTTGGGTTTGATACTCTATACGGGGGCTAGAAGTAATAATACAAGATGATTATGCTATAGTTTCAGATGATAAAGATTGGCATAGAGGCCTGAGCCTTCCTATTGCTATGTTGAGGAGTGTGTATGAATTTTGGTAGTCTTTTTAGAAGTATGTATGGTAAATCTGCTTCAAAAGAGGAGGAAACAAGCCAAAAAAATCAATGGATAAAGTGCCAGCAATGTAACTCCTTGATGTATTATAAAGAGATAGAGGCAAAGGGTGAAGTGTGCCCTAAGTGCCATTTTCACTTTCGAATTGATGGTCCTACTCGTATCTCTTATCTTGCAGATGAGGGGAGTTTTATTGAGCATGATGCAAATTTGGTGCCTATTGATCCGCTCAGCTTTTCAGATAAAAAAAGCTATAAAAAGAGACTAGAAGAGGCAAAGGCAAAGACCGATAGAACTTCATGTGTCATAAGCGGAAGTTGCACGATCAACTCCCAAAGTGCTGAACTTGTTGTTTTTGACTTCTCTTTTATGGGCGGAAGCTTAGGTTCTGTTGAGGGCGAAAAGATAGTCAGAGCTATCGATAGAGCTATAGAGCACAGAACAGGTGTTGTTATAGTGAGTGCAAGTGGGGGTGCTAGGATGCAAGAGAGTACTTTTTCTCTTTTACAGATGAGTAAAACTTCGGCCGCACTCAATAAATTAAGCAAAGAGAAGCTCCCCTTCATATCTGTACTTACAGATCCAACAATGGGTGGCGTGAGTGCTTCATTTGCTATGTTGGGCGATATTATCATCGCTGAACCGGGTGCGCTTATAGGCTTTGCAGGACAAAGAGTCATCAAACAGACGGTAGGTGTTGATCTCCCCGAAGGGTTCCAGCGTGCAGAATTTTTGCTTGAACATGGGCTTGTAGATATGGTTGTCAATCGCTTTGATATGAAAAAAACAATAGGTGATTTTTTGAAATTTTTCAATAGAGAAAAATGATTTATGCACTCATAGATAAAAAATCCCTACATGATCGAAATATCGATCTTTCCTCTCTTCTTGAGGTGATAAATACTCAAGATATTCCTCTTCTTCAATATAGAAATAAAAATAACCATAAAGATGAGATAAAGAGTGATTTGGAACTCATTCGAGCAGTGTATAGAGGCAAGATTATCATCAATGATCACCTTGAATTCATTGATTTAGCTGACGGCTTACATCTAGGTCAAGAAGATATTTTTGCTATCAATGCAGATCTAAAAAAAGCATGTACAGAGGTGCGAAATGTTATCGGTAAAAAAATATTTGGACTCTCAACGCACGATAAAAATGAGATTGAAATAGCCAATACATTAGATGTTGATTATGTTGGTCTAGGGGCGTATAGATCGACCGGAACAAAGAGTGATGCTAGAGTTTATGGAGAAAAACTTTTAGAAATTGCTAGATATTCAAAGCATCCTGTAGCACTTATAGGGGGCGTAAAACTGAGTGATCGATTTGACGAGCGCATCACATATCGCGTTATAGGAAGTGATCTCTTTGCGCTTTTATAGCTTTTGTGGCTATTTAGTAATACTCTATAGGGATAATAAGATATGAGAAGTTTTATCGAGAAATATATCGTTGTTATCATTGCTAGTATTATATTTTTAGTGACACTGTTGACCGAATTGCCATTCTATAAAGCCGTGACTTTTATCTTGGAATTTATAGTTATGATAGAGATTGTTAAGATGGTAACAGACTTTATAGAGAGCAAAAGAGTCCGGCTACGGTTTGTCATAGATATATTTATCATTTTTCTTATACGCGATGTTGTGATACAAGTGACACAACCCAAGATAGATGAAGAGAAAATTCTTTTTTTACTCTTTGTAGTATTTGTATTTTTTCTCTTTCGGCTTATGTCTATCTATTATAGTCCCTCTAGTGAGTCAAAAGATATAGATAAATAATGTTGCTATTTATAATCGGTTTAATTTAATCAGCAACAATACAATTGTCAAAAGACAAATACTACACAAAGGAACAATGATGGCAAGAGTAAATAAAAAAATCATATTAAGTTTAGCCACGGCAACTCTTTTTGGAACTATGCTTTTAGCACAACCGGGAGGTATGGGCTCAAAATGTCCTATGAGTAGCAATATGGGTTCAAAAGGAATGATGGGCAAAGGGTCTGCAAATGCTCTTTTTTTCGAGCTCAATCTCAGTGACGCACAAAATAAACAGTTTAAAGAGCTCCAAATACAAGGGCAAAAACTTCGTCCACAAATGCAAAAATCACGCATGAAGAGTATGAGTATGAGTCAGTACCTTAGCGATAAGAGTTTCGATAAGCAAAAGTTTATCGAGGATCAAAAAAATATGATGAATGCTCGTATAGCAATGAGGGCAGAAAATTTTGAGAAAAGATACAATATCTTGAATGATAAGCAAAAAATTGAGTTTGCAAAAATGCTCAAAGAGCGCGATGAGCGTATGGCAAATAGAATGGAAAATATGCAATATATGTTTCAAAACAAAAAAAGCGTAAAATAGTAAATCACAGAGAGATATTGTGATATTTTAAATTGCCGTTGCAAATAATGGTATAATCCCTCTTTAAAAAAGGGGGCTTGTATGAATATCAAAATAGTTATCATTGATAAAGGCGGCAAAGATAGGCTCTATGATCCCCTCATAGAGCACCTCATTAAATCATCTAAAAAATTTGCAAATATAGAGATAGTAGAACTTTTTGATAAAAATATTACTAGAGCTCACGAAGAGGGAAGCGAAAGTGCTAAAAAAGCCTATACAAAAATCCTTGAGCTTTACCTAGAAGAGAACTCCGTTAAAATAGCTCTAAATCCAACTTCAAAGATCATAGATAGTTTCGATATGGCGAAAATACTTAAGGATAAAGCATCCATAACTTTCTTTATCGGCGGTCCATACGGCTTTGAGAAAGGTTTTATAGATAAAAGTAATTATTCTATATCTTTTGGTAAAATTACACTTTCACATAAGATCGCCAAGGTTGTCTTACTGGAACAGATATTTCGTGGTTTATCGATAAATAACAACCACCCATATCATAAATAGGAGCTTTTGTGTTGACAAAAAAAGAGATGGAAGATTTTAAAGAAAAACTTCTTTTAAGAAAAGCAAAGATAGAGAAAAATTTAGACGGAACATCTTCGGAGCTAAGCGGGATGAGAGAGCTAGAGTTAAATGATGAAGGTGATTACGCCTCTGTCTCAACCGATAGCATCATAGATAATGCAATTTTAGATCAGCAGAAGAAAGAATTAAACGAAATTGAAATTGCTTTAGATAAAATAGACAAAGGTACTTACGGTATTTGCGAAATGTGTGAAGAGCCTATAGGCAAAGCGAGATTGGCAGTTAAAAATTTTGCTAGATATTGCATCACATGTCGTGAGATTACTGAAAAAAATAAATAATAAAGGATAGATTATGAGAATCGGTTTATATCTCTTTGCTGCTATTAGTTTAACTATATTTGCTGCAGTTATTACATATTTTATCAATCCTTCTAACTATATGTTGAGTGCTTTCAATCTCAATCTAAATCTACCTGTAGCACTTTGGATTGTTTTACCGATGTCTATTTTGCTTATTTTTAGTGCTTTACATATTTTGTATTATGGCACAAAAAACTTTTTCAAGCTTAGAGCATGGAGAAAAGATATGCAAACTCTTGAAGATGGACTCTATTGGTCTGTTTTACAAGAGCCTAAGGGCGAGAAGTATGCAACTCAAGAGATGCAAGATGGCGCTTGCTTTCTCTCTGAATCAAAAGTTTTAGTTTCTCAAGATAGTGAGATACAAAATGAGAAGATCAAAGAGGCGGTCGAGATAGTAAATAAGATTATGAACGGAGAGTATGTTGATCTAAAATCTAAAGGATTGTCACGAAAATTATCCAAAGATAATCCAATCAATATACAAAATACGCTCAATAGACTCAAAGATGATTCAAAATTTATCTCAGTTGTACTGAGAGATAATGTTGAGTATTCTGAAGATGTTGTTAAAGAGGCTTTAGATATTTTTGTTGGAGAGGCTGATTTTCCTCAAGCGCTTAAGTATATCAATCTTCTTACAAAAGAGCACTTCTATACAATGCTTGAGAGAATAGATAATGAGAACGATCTCGGCTTGGATGAGCAGAACGCTAAAGCCTTTATTGATGCACTTGGATTTGAGTGTGTTGACTATATCATGCTTGCTGCTGCTATCTCAAAAAGCTGGCAGCCTGATAGTGCATTATCATTTTTTAACGGACTTAGAAAAGAAGACGAAAAGCCTGAGAGCGGATACCTCTATCTCCTCTTTGTCTATGAGATGCTCAGTGAAGTGAAAGATTTCTTTGAAGCAAATCCGGAAAATGAGTTTAAAAAATTTAAAATGTTCTACGCGCTTAAACAGACAGGAACCGGATATAAGATAAGTGAACTGCTAGATATATCAACGCTATGTGATGAAGATTGATTTTTCAAAACCTCTTTATGTTTTAGCCCCACTTGCGGGCTATACCGACCTCCCATTTAGAAGTGTTGTTAAAAAGTTTGGCGCTGATTTGACCGTCAGTGAGATGATAAGCTCAAATGCACTTGCTCATATCAATACAAAGACGACAAAGATGCTTCAAAAAAGTCCGTTCGAGTCGCCCTATGCGGTACAAATCGCAGGCTCAAACCCGGATGTGATTAGAAGTGCTATTGCTGTTATCAATGAGCATGAGGGGATTGATATTGTTGATCTTAACTGTGGATGTCCTGCACCTAAGATAGTCAACAATCTCTCGGGTAGCTCACTCCTTACTGATCTTAAAGCGATGGCAAAAGCGATAGAGACAATCAAAAAATACTCAAATAAAGAGTACACTTCGGTGAAGATTCGTTTGGGTTTCAATGAAAAAAATCATAGAGAGATAGCGAGAGTTTGTGAAGAGAGCGGCGCTGATTTTATAGCGGTACACGGGCGTACACGATCGGGAAGATTTAAATCGGAAGTTGATTATGATGCGATTGGTGAGATAAAAGCGATGCTCAAAATCCCCGTCATCGCAAACGGTGATATCGATAGCGCATTGAAAGCAGAGCAAGTTTTGGCACATACACAATGTGACGGCGTTATGATAGGGCGTGGGGCGATGGGGAAACCTTGGATATTTCATCAGATGAAAAGCGGAAGCGATTCCCTTGATCTCTCGATAGTTAAAGATATCGTCTTGGAGCATTTTGAGCAGATGATTGCCCATTACGGCACTTATGGTACGGTGCTCTTTAGAAAGCATCTCCACACATATTCGAAGATTGGATTACCGGAAGCGTCTGCTTTTAGAGATAAAGTTAACAAGAGTGATGACCCTGCTACTATGAGGGTTTTGATAGAGAGTTTTTTTACGATATAACAGCACCATATTTTCATCTCATTATTGATTATGATATACTATTGGGCTTAAATTTTATGGAGATATTATGGGACTAGAGATACCTTTGATTATACTTGGCATATCCACCGGCATCCTTTCTGGGTTTTTCGGCATCGGTGGCGGAACGGTGAGTGTTCCGATTTTGCTTTATATGGGCTTTGATATAAAAGAGGCCATAGGTATATCTGCTATGCAGATGCTCTTTAGCTCATTTGCAGCCTATCTTATCCATAGAAAGAAACAGACATACTCGGCTAAGATAACAAAATATTTTGGGTTTGGCGGTATCTTTGGCGCTATTATCGGTGCTTTTTTGGTGAAATTGCTCAATGAATCCATCTTGGAGTGGCTCTTTTTATCACTTGTCGCTTTTACGCTTATAAAACTTTTTCTATCTAGCCCTGAGCCTGCAAAAGAGGAAATAACTTCTAAACCGCTCTATTTTGGTGTTGGAAGCGGTGTGGGGGTATTTTCCGGGATGCTTGGAGTTGGTGGCTCAATCCTTATCACACCTATTACGGTTGGATTTATGGGGTTTCCACTCAAAAAGGCTGCAGCAGTTGGGCTCTTTTTTGTGATGTTTACCTCTACGGCATCTTTTATAACACTCTCATGGTTAGGGCTGGTGGATTATAGATCTGGACTCTTTATGACGCTTGGTTCGCTTGTCGGTATATGGATTGGTATATGGATTGCACATCATACTAAAAGCACACGGTACAAACAGATATTGGTGCTTTTCTATGTCTTTATCTTTGTGATAACGGCAAAAAAACTTATAATAGGTTAAAAGATGGATAATATAAAGGTTTTTGGCGCACGAGAACATAACCTCAAAGATATCTCCTTGGAGATTCCAAAAAACAGGCTCGTTGTCATCACGGGATTGAGCGGAAGCGGAAAATCATCTTTGGCATTTTCAACGCTCTATGCTGAGGGACAAAGAAGATATATCGAATCACTCTCAAGCTATGCGCGACAATTTTTAGGCAGGATAGGTAAGCCTGATGTCGATAAGATAGAGGGGCTTACGCCTGCTATCGCTATAGATCAGAAGACAACCTCTAAAAACCCTCGTTCAACCGTTGGGACAATCACGGAGATATATGATTATCTTCGTCTACTTTTTGCTAGAGTGGGTGAGCAGCATTGCCATGAGTGCGGCAAAAGGATATCCTCTATGAGTGCAAGTGATATCATCGACGAAGTACTGAAGCTTCCTATAGGCTCCAAGATTGTTATCCTTGCTCCTTTAGTCAGGGAGAAAAAGGGAACTTTTGCAGATATGCTCGAATCTCTTCGTCATAAAGGCTATATAAGAGCCATGATTGATGGCACTATGGTAAGGCTTGATGAGGAGATCGAACTTGGTAAAACCAAGAAGCATACTATCAAAGCTGTTGTTGATAGGGTGGTGATTAAAGAGGAAAATCTTGAGCGTATAGCAAGCGATATAGAAAAAGCACTTGGCGAGAGTTATGGTGAGGTTGAGATAGATATTAGCAATAGCGAGGAGGTTGGCACGCAAAGCCATATCCATTTTAGTGAGCATTTAGCCTGTTTTGATTGCAAGATAAGCTTTGAGCCATTACAGCCTGTAAATTTCTCTTTTAACTCCCCTAGAGGCGCTTGTAGTGCTTGTGATGGCCTTGGCATACGCTATGTGCTTGATATCGATAAGATCATAGACGAGGGGCTTAGTATCGATAAGGGGGCTATCAAGGTTGTGTACGGGTTTAACAAAAGCTACTATGCAAAATTTCTCGATGCCTTTTGTGTCAGCCAAGGGATATCAACCAAAGTTCCTTACGGTGAGCTTGAAGAGCATCAGAAAAAAGCGATTCTCTATGGGGCTTCAACGATTGTCAATTTTACATGGAAACGCCATGCACTCAAAAGAGAGTGGCCCGGTATCGTAAAGATCGCCTATGATATGTTTAAAGATGAGAAAGATATTACCTCCTATATGACTGAAAAGCGGTGTGATAAATGTGGAGGTCATAGGCTCTCTCCGCAAAGTTTAGCCGTCAAAATAGGAGATAAAAATATCGCTGATATTATCGATATGCCGATAGAAGATAGCTACAAATATTTTATGGATGAGAAGAGTTTCGGGCATTTTAATGAACAGCAAACGATGATAGCCTCTTCTATTCTTAGAGAGATCAGAGAGCGTCTCTTCTTTCTTTATGATGTAGGGCTTGGATATCTCGCTCTAAGCCGTGATGCGAGAACAATCTCAGGTGGTGAGGCACAGCGTATCCGTATCGCTTCACAGATAGGCTCAGGACTCACAGGCGTGCTTTATGTGCTTGATGAGCCAAGCATTGGATTGCATGAACGCGATACCATGAAGCTTATCCGTACGCTAAAAACTCTACAAGAAAAAGGCAATAGTGTCATAGTGGTTGAACATGACAAGGAGACGATAGAATCGGCTGATTTCATCATAGATATCGGTCCGGGTGCCGGCGAGTATGGTGGTGAGGTTGTTTTTGCCGGTACACTTGAAGAGCTGAAAAAATCAGATACATCCACCGCGGCGTATCTAACGGGCAAAAAATAGATAGAGTTTGATTATCATAGAGAGCAGAAAAATTGGCTCTCCATTACCGGTGTTGAGCTCAATAATATCAAATCCCTTAACACAAAGATTCCATTGAGTAATTTTGTCTGTGTGACGGGAGTAAGTGGAAGCGGAAAAAGTACGCTTATCCTACAAGCATTGCTACCAAATGCACTGCAAACACTTAATCGCTCTACAAAAGCACAAAAGGTCGATGGTGTAAAGATAGATGGCTTGGAATATCTCGATAAAGTTATCTATCTTGATCAAAGCCCTATAGGGAGAACACCCAGATCAAATCCGGCAACTTATACGGGCGTGATGGATGAGATACGAAAACTTTTCATACAAACCAAAGAGTCGAAACTTCGCGGCTATAAAGCAGGAAGATTTTCTTTCAATGTCAAAGGTGGACGATGCGAGAAGTGTCAAGGTGAGGGCGAGATTAAGATCGAGATGCATTTCTTACCCGATGTTCTCGTCACTTGTGATGCATGTAATGGCACACGATATAATGCACAGACACTAGAAGTGCTCTACAGAGGAAAAAATATCGCTGAAGTGCTCGATATGAGCGTCGGGAGTGCATTGGAGTTTTTCAAATCGATTCCGGCAGTTGCTACGAAACTCAAAACATTGGTGGATGTCGGGCTTGGTTATATCAAGCTTGGGCAAAATGCCACTACACTGAGTGGTGGTGAAGCACAGCGTATCAAGCTTAGTAAAGAGCTGAGTCGTAGAGATACAGGCAAGACGCTCTATATCCTTGATGAGCCGACAACGGGACTTCATTTCGAAGATGTCGATAGACTCACAAAAGTACTGCATCATCTTGTAGAACTTGGCAATAGCGTTGTGGTGATTGAGCACAATCTCGATATGATTAAAAATGCCGATTATGTCATCGATATGGGACCTGAAGGGGGTAATAAGGGCGGTAAGATCATTGCAACGGGCACACCAAAAGAGTTAGCACTCAATTATAAAAAGACAAAGAGCTATACAGGAGAGTATCTAGCAAAAGAGATGAAATAAATTCTCCTCTAACCCCATTTAGGTTACAATAAAAGAAAAAAGAGACCTTATGAAAACGCTTTTTTCGAGCCTACTATGCCCTGCCACCTCTTAGAAACAAAGAGGGCTTTCCGACGGGATTACTTACAGGATTTATCAACTTCATAGATACCTTGCGGCGTGACCATGCGACGGACTACATCCTCTTTGCACTTGATAGCAAGGGCGATACCTTTCGTAAAGAGGTCTTTAGCGACTACAAAGCAAATAGGCAACCGCCACCGGAAGACCTTGTTAAACAACTCCCAATTGCCATAGAGTGGGTCGAAAAGATGGGGTTTGCCAATCTCGCAATGGATGGGTATGAGGCAGATGATATCATCGCTTCCGTGACGACGCTTGCTAAAAAAGAGGGGATCAAGGTGCGTATCGTCTCGCACGATAAAGATCTCTATCAGCTTATAGATGACGGGATTGTGGTGCTTTTTGATTCGGTTAAAAAAGAGGAGATTAATGAAGAGAAGTGTAAAGCAAAGTTTGGAGTTAATCCTAAAAACTTTATCAATTTTCAAGCGATCTTGGGTGATTCAAGCGATAATGTTCCCGGAGTGAAGGGGATAGGACAAAAGGGTGCGAGCGAACTTATCAATAAATATGGTACGCTTGAAGCGATTTATGAAGATATCGAAAATACAGGTACGCCTCGGATGCAAACACTTCTTTTGGAATCCAAAGAGAATGCTTTTCTCTCGAGAGATTTGGTGCGGATGCGTCAAGACCTTTATGAGAGTTTTGACTTTGAAAAGTTTGCTTTTGAAGACAAGAACTATCTAGCGTGCCTTGTCGATGAGTTTGAGAAGTATGAGATGAGGCAGGCGCTTAAAAAAGCAAAGGTGGAAAATCCTGAGCAGATGCCTGATTGCCCTATCGTTGAGCCCAAAAAGAGTGCTTTTAGTTTCGAGGCAATTACTCTTGATAGTTCTGATAAGCTTCAAGAGATAGTTTCGCAAATTACTAGTGAAAGCATCGTAGCTTTTGATACAGAGACTAACTCGCTCGATACGAAGAGTGCCTCTTTGATAGGATTTAGTTTTTGTCTTGATGAGAGTAGAGCCTACTATGTTCCTGTGGCACATAGTTATCTAGGCGTTGGTGATCAGGTCAGCATAGAGGACGCACTGGGGGCTATCAAAAAACTATTTGATGCTAAAGTTGTCGGGCAAAATCTCAAATTTGATCTTTCGCTACTCTATAATCGATACGGCTTTGAGCCTATAGAGATATTTGCCGATACGATGCTACTTGCTTGGCTGAGTAATCCGGGAAGCAGAGTGGGGCTGGATAACCTTGCAAAGATTCATTTTGATTATGAGATGAAGTCCTTTTCTAGTATGGTCAAGAAGGGGGAGGATTTTTCAAGCGTATCCATAGAGGATGCAACTTTTTATGCAGCAGAAGATGCGTGGATGACCTATCTTTTGTATTATAAACTCAAAAATACGATGGAATTAGCCTCTTTGGATAAGCTTTTGATCGAGGCAAAAAATGTGGAGTATCCTTTTGTAAATGTGCTTGCTCGTATGGAGAGTGTGGGCATAAAAGTTGATCTTGATAAACTGAAAGAATTGAGTCAAATGCTCAGTGCAAAACTTGATACACTCACAAAAGAGATCTATGCGATGAGTGGTGCAGAGTTTAATATCCGCTCCACGCAACAGCTTGGCAATGTACTTTTTGGAACCCTTGGACTCAAAGGTGGGAAAAAGACAAAGACCGGTTATAGCACCAATGAAGCAGTGCTCGAATCACTCAAAAGTGAGCATCCGATTATCGAGAAGATATTGGAGTATAGAGAGTATCAGAAATTGCTTTCAACGTATGCAGAGCCTCTTTTAAAGCTCGGCTCTCTTGATGCTAAACATCGTATCTATACCTCATTTTTACAAACGGGTACGGCAACGGGAAGACTCAGCTCCAAAGATCCCAACTTGCAAAATATCCCCGTGCGCAGTGAGCTTGGCAGAAGTATCAGAGAAGCTTTTATAGCCAAAGAGGGCTACAAGCTCGTAAGTATCGACTACTCGCAGATAGAGTTGCGACTTTTGGCACATTTTTCACAAGATACGGCACTAAAAGAGGCGTTTTTAAACAGAGAAGATATCCACTACGCAACAGCACTTAAGCTCTTTGGAGAGGGTGAAGCCAAAGAGAAAAGAAATGTTGCAAAGAGCATCAACTTTGGGCTTTTGTATGGCATGGGTCCTCGCAAGTTATCCGGTGAGCTTGGCATCAGTGCCAATGAGGCAAAAGAGATCATAGTGAGCTATTTTAACTCCTTCCCGACTGTAAAAAGTTTTTTAGAATCGATAGAAGAAGAGGTGAAGCATAGTGGGTATGTCTCTACGCTTTTGGATCGCAGAAGATTTTTTGACTATGATAATGCAAACGGTATGGAAAAAGCTGCCTATCTTCGTGAGGGAGTCAATACCGTGTTTCAGGGGAGTGCCGCCGATCTTATCAAGCTCTCTATGAATCTTATCGATAGTATGATCATAGAAGAGCAACTTGATGCAACGCTACTTTTGCAGATACACGATGAGCTTATCTTTGAGGTCAAAGAAGATGTGGCTGAGGATTTGGCTCAAAAATTTGCCCATGCGATGGAGCATATCTATGAGCTCTCTATCCCCCTTGAATGCAGTGTGAGTATCGGTGATAATTGGGGCGAGTTGAAGTAGAATGCCAAGAAGAGACTATAATCAAGAACCGATAGTTATAGTAGATTATAATCCTCAGATTGCATTTTATTTATTTATATTTGTTTTGATGCCATTAATTTTTAGTTTAATATATTTTTTTGGACACTCCGCAAGATTTCTTTTTGCATTTTGTTTTTTTATTATTCCTCCCTTGAAGGTTTATCTAAACACAAAAGGAAAAAGAAGAATTGTTTTTACAAATGAAAATATAAAATATTATCATGAAGAAAATATTTTAAAAATTATAGACATTAAAGATATCACTGCAATTAGAAAGGGTTTTCAGGATTATTATACAAAAAAACAAAACTTATCTGATTTTGGATATTTTTTAACTATTCTTTTTTTCCCTTTTATTATTTTTGTTAATTTTGGATTAATTATTACAAAGTTTTTCTCTCATATTTTCATTTTTGGAAGCAGTTATAAGTTTTATGATTCTTATTTTATTAATAAGGGTGATGAAATTATAAATGTTATGCCAACAAAAGAACAAGAATATCAGGAAGTTTGTCAATATTTCAAAGATATTAAAAATGTTAAATGTGATGAATTAAAAGTTTTTTTAAAATATTCATATGGTTATGAAAGTGATTTGCTTAATTTAAACAAGAAAATAAATATTTAAATAATTTATAAACACCATAATTAGGTGAATTGCTTGGCAATAAAGCCGGATATGATTTGAGCGGCTATAGCAAAAGAGATGATATGAGTGTCTATAAAAAGGCAAATGAGAGGAAATAGTACCTACTCACATCCATAACGGATGGCATCGACCCCATATCTGCTTCTGATTTTTAGAAGCTTTTGATTGAGCTCTGCAAATCTTCTGTCGTTATTATACTCGAGAAGATTGAGTGTCTTTGGACTTTGTGTTGCGTCGAAATTTGAAGCACTCATGGCGATATAGTGTATCTTTTGCTCTTTATGGCTATCGAGATTTTGAAACATATCTCTCATGGTATCTAAGAAGAGTTTCTCGCTAAAAAGTCTGTGTATCGTGATCGATTCATATCTTTTTGTACCATATTCATAGCGTATTTTGAGATAAAAAGTTGCCGGATTGAGCTGAAGTTTAGCGATATTGTGACTTAGATATCGAGCGAGTATGTGTACTCTTCTTTTGAGCTCATCTCGATTGCTGATTGCTGTAAAATTTCTACTGATGCTTATGGCTTTTCTCTCCCTTGAAGCGATGATGCTTTCATCATCATTCCCACAAATCCTAGCATAGAGGTCTTTGCCTGCTTTGCCGTATCGTAAGAGATAGCTAGAGTCTCTTAGCTCACCAAGCGTAAAGATCATTCGCTTTTTAAGCGCAGCCGATATGGCTCTGCCGATACCGGGAAAATCATCTATGGGGATATCTTTTGTGTACTCTTGAATCTCTGAGCTATCTAGCACATAGACGCCGTAAGGTTTGATGCGATCAGTAAGAAGCTTTGCTATCCATTTACTTTTACTTGCACCTATGCTCACGGGGATATGAAATCTCTTTTGAATCTCATCTCTTAGATTCGTGATAAATGCGAGAGTATCTTTATCATCTATCCAACCGTCAAGATCACCAAAAAATTCATCGATGGAGTACTGTTCAAGCAGAGGAATCTTGAGCTCTAAAAATTCTCTCAATCTATGTGAGAGCTCTTGATAAAAAAGATGATCACTCGGCAATACGATGAGATCCTTGCACATATGCAATGCTTGTGATAAGGGTGTGCCTGTTTTGATACCAAATTTCTTTGCTTCATAGCTTTTGGCTATGACGATACCGTGTATCGATCCATCATCATCTATAAACTCTTCCTTCCATGCGCTCAGTATGTCTTGGCTATAGCTGTTTTTGGATTCGAGCACACCATTAAAAGCTCCGCACTTCGGTAATGATATCCACTCTTTTTTTGCTCTCGAAAATATCTTCTTATCGCTTCCTTTTGCGACAACAACACATTTATCTTTTAAAAATGAGTATCTACTACGCTCGGCAGAGACAAAGTAACAGTCAATATCTAGATGTATTTTCATAAGAGAAGTATAGAGTTTTTAAGAGAGAAGAGCTCAAAAATCGTCAAATTGTCATATTTTACTCTATGATATGATCCTCTAAGATGATACCGTCATATTCGAGTATATACTCTTTTGGGTTTATCTTGATATCTTTAGGTGTCTTTTTGCCCGTCAAGAGTGGATGCCAAATAGGTAGAGGTTGAGCGAGTGCTACTCTTCTATAAGCACATGTCTTTGGTAACCAATCAAATTGATTTGCTTTTTTATAATCAAAAGGCACGCAGTTGCTATTGAGTTTGTGCCGATTTTTATAATCACTACATCTTCCGTTTTCAAAATCATAATACCTACAGACGACATTGGTCTCAACGATGCTGCCATCATCCAACAAAAGCCTATAGATACAGCATAGACCGCAATGATCACACAACGCTTCCCACTCTTTTTCATTGAGATCTTCAGTCCGCATTTCCCAAAAAGCAGGTCTTATTTTTGACATTCCAACCCTTTTCATAAGATTAATCTATCGTAAAAATTGTTAAATGGATATTAAAAGTCTATTTAAAGCTTTTGTGACTACAATACATTCTCATATAGGAGTGTTTATGTCTTTTGTAAAGTTTCTTTTTTCTATGAA
The DNA here is from genome assembly GCA_037383745.1 of Sulfurovaceae bacterium. Classification (GTDB taxonomy): domain Bacteria; phylum Campylobacterota; class Campylobacteria; order Campylobacterales; family Sulfurovaceae; genus BN30871. Next base: position 10,772 of record JARROQ010000009.1, on the reverse strand, counting down.
GATGGCTGTTGTAATGTTGTTTGCTTTTGGGGTGATAGTAGGGGCTGCAACCTTTATAGAAAATGACTATGGAACACAAAGTGCAAAAGCTTTAGTATATAGCGCAAAGTGGTTTGAGCTATTTCTTTGGTATTTTACCGCCCTTGTTGTTTACAATATCATCAAATTTCGTGCTTATAAAACAAAATTTCCTGTCTTTATCTTTCACATCTCATTTTTGGTTATAGCAATTGGCGCTTTAATGACGCGTTATATAGGTTTTGAGGGGAGTATGCCGATTCGTGAAGGCGATGTGACCAATCAGATGCTCTCAGATAGTGCAGTACTACAAGTAAGAGCAACGAGCGGGAAGATGACAGACGGGTTTGATAAGCAGATATATTTCTCTTCCATGACGAAAAATAAAATCAATAAGAGTATCAATTTGGGTGCTACCAAGGTGAACATCAAGCTCAAAGAGTACCTTCCTGATATGAGCTATGGGGTAGTTCCGAGCAAAGAGGGCACGACAATCTTGGAGCTTATGGTGAGCAAGGGGAAAAACAAGGGTAAAAGCTATTATCTAAAAAAGGGCGAAATGCTTGATGCTGATGGTATAGCATTAGCGTTTGATAAGTTTAGTAAAGTGCTTGTGAGTTTTAATGAAGAGAAAGATGGTATCAGCTTTACGACAGCTCAGAAGATTGACTTCATAAAAGTAGAAGATATGTCAAAAGGAGTGCTTGGATCAGGAAAGCATATGCTCGAGAAGAAAAAGCTCTATACTCTCAGAAAGAGCGGGGTTACATTTATAGTGAAAAATATCTATAAAAATTCTGTTGTTAAAAGGGTTTCAAAATCACTTAAAGCCACATCGAATGAGTGGGCACTTTTTGAGATAAGCGCAAGAGGGAAATCCAAAGATGTTGGGATATCTTTCTCGGAAAAAAGAGCCAATACATGGAAGAGGGTGACATTTGATAATGTGGATGTCGATATCAACCTCGGTGCGAAAGTGATAGAGCTTCCATTTTCTATCAAGCTTCGAGATTTTATCTTAGACCGTTACCCCGGCTCCAACACTCCTTCATCTTATGCAAGCGAAGTGAGTGTCGTTGATGGAGATAAAAGTTTTGATTATCGTATCTATATGAACCATGTCTTGGACTACAAAGGATATAGATTTTTCCAAGCTTCTTATGATCCTGATGAGGGAGGAACGGTGCTTGCTGTCAATCATGATCCGGGAGCTACGATGAGCTATATCGGCTATTTCTTACTCACGCTTGGTATGTTTTGGTCGCTTTTTACAAAAAACGGTAGATTTAGAAAGCTTTTAAATCAAACGAAAAAACTTCAAGAGGGCACTTTAGCGCTTTTGATATTGCTAAGCGTGTTTTCTGCTACCTCTTTGCGTGCTGAGACGATACAAGATTTTGAAAAACAGCATATAGAGCGCTTCTCTTCCCTTGTCTTGCAAGATGCTGCCGGTCGTATGAAGCCTGTTGATACGATGGCAAACGAAGTACTCTCTAAGATATATGGTAAAAAATCATTTGAAGGCAAAAGTGCAAGTGAGGTTTTTTTAGGGATGATGCTTACCCCTGATACCTATGAGAATGCTCCGATTATCAAAATAAGCCATCCGCAAATAGCCAAAGATATAGGGCTTGACAAAAATGTAAAATATGCAAGTTTTAAAGATTTTTTTGATGGCAATAATTACAAGCTCTTCGGTCTCATACAAGAGGCAAATCGTAAAAGACCGATAGAGAGAAGCAAATACGATAAAGAGTTGATCAATGTTGATGAGCGAGTGAATGTAGCCTTTATGACCTTTAGAGGCTCACTCTTTAGAGTATTTCCATTGCCAAATGATCCAAACAATACTTGGGCGGCACCTATCGACGCCATCAACGCGATCTCGGATGAGAAGTTAAATGAGTTAGTAAAAGTTATCACATCTAACTACTTTACGCAGGTTTCAGATGCCTTAAAGAGCAATGATTGGTCTAAGGCTGATGAGGGATTGGGGTTTCTTAAAAAATATCAAGAAAAATTTGGCGCTCAAGTAATGCCGAGTCAATCGCATATCGATCTTGAGATACTTTACAATAAACTTGATATCTTCTCCAAATTAACACCATACTATATGTTTTTTGCACTTATTGCGCTCATTTTTACTTTTGTGCAGATGTTTAGAGGCGTCAAGCTCTCCTCTAAATTTACATCTATAGTTTTTGGTTTTTTATCACTAGGGCTTTTTGTGCATCTCTTTGGAGTTGCATTGCGTTGGTATATATCAGGATTTGCTCCATGGTCAAATGCTTATGGAGCCATGATTTTCATAGGTGCCATGACGATATTTGCCGGTCTTGTTGTTGGCAGAAAAAATCTTTTAGTATTGAGTGCGAGTGCGCTTCTTGGCGGTATCACAATGCTTGTTGCTCACCTTAGTGATATGAATCCGCAGATTACTACATTGATGCCGGTATTGAAATCGTATTGGCTAATGATTCATGTTGCATTGATTATCTCCGGTGATGGTTTCTTTGGACTCGGCTCTATCCTCTCGCTTTTTGCACTTGTGATTATGATCTTCAAAGATAAGATAAATATGGCACACAAGTCACTCTCTGAGCTTACAAATCTCTCTGAGATGTCTATTATCATAGGTCTTGTACTTTTTACCGTCGGCAACTTTTTAGGCGGTGTGTGGGCAAACGAGAGTTGGGGAAACAAGTTATGTGTATAATCTTGCGGCACTTTGGGCTTATAGTACGGTATTGATGACCTATTTTGGAGTCAACTATTATCTCTCCGGGTTGCACTCTTATGCTGCCGGTGATCCCGTACCAATTCCTGTTTGGGTCTATTATGTCGTAACTGTCTTAGTGATCCTAAGCGGTGTTGCTTGGCTTAAAAGAGATAGAGCAAAATATTTGTAGGTATCGCGGTACAAAATGTTAGAATTGATTTGCTATTTCAAGGTTTTTTGCCATGCAGATTTTGATATGCCTCTTTTGTACCCTACATCATAGAGAGCCCGCATATACTCAGGATCAAACAACTCCTTGAGGGGCTTATCAAAATCTTTTGGAACATTTGTAATGTAAACATCAAAACCATCCCTTTTTGCTATTGAGATAATGTTGTAGATATTGTCTCGTCCTTGGTATTTAATGAGGGTACTAATTGATCGTTCAGCTATGTCCCTAAGAGAAAGTGAAACAGGAGAATAAACCGGGTCGATTTTTGTATTGCGTATAAGCCAAAATGTTTTCTTTGGAGCAATACCCAATCTATTTTCATATTCATAAATATTAAGAGTACGCGGGTATATAAAAATTTGTCTTGTAACACTCCCGTCAACATGGACTTCTTGATAGCGTTTGCCATCTATCGTAACATCGATAAGCACAGGAGGAAAAGCGCCTGGGATAGATGCTGAAGCAAGCATGATTTTTCGTATAAGTTTTTTTGCATCCTTGCGTCCACTCATTGCAATTTTTGTAATATTCCAAACTACGGGGCGCTGTGCATCAAGATCTGTGGTGCCAATGAGTAATACACGAGAGAGGATATTTTTTGTTGAAGATTGGGTATAAAAGCGTTTTATAACATGATCATATCGTGATCCCAAAAAGGCGAAAGGCGCTATAAGTGCCCCGGTTGAGATACCTGTAACCATCATAAATTGCGGTCGGTCACCTCGCTTAGTCCATCCGTTTAAAAAACCCGCACCATAGGCTCCGTCTTCAGCTCCTCCGGAGAGTGCCAATATATTAACATCATGAAAGAGTGCTTTGTTTTTCATTAAGCGTTTGAGGTCTTCATTGTTTAATTTTGCATACTCTCCTCCCCAATAACGAATATCTTTGTTGTACCCTTTTACGGTAGCTTGAGTATATTGCGTTGCGCTTGGAGCACTATAATGGCGTATTTTTGCACTGCAGCCTATTAGCAGTAGAAAAAATAGCGGTAAAATGAGGAGTTTAAAGAGTTTAGCGCCTGAAAGTTTTTGTCTGTAGAGTTGATATTTGAGATATTGATTCACATAAACACCTTTAAGGATATTTAAAATCTTTGATTATTATAACATCTTTAAAGGCAGAACTCTCTAGTTGTTTGGCATATGCTCCTGGGTTGTATCAGATTTATTTTCTATTATGCCACCTATATGATTTTCCATCATATGAATTTTCTTTGCCATCATCTTCGGATGTGCGATAAAATTATACCCTTTAAAGAGTGTCCAACCCCCATAGAGGATGACAAGTATTGCACCGACTTTAAGCATCATATCTCTCCATTGTCCTCTTTGAAGCAATTTTGTTACAGAGCCTAAAAAGAAAAGAGCAGGGATAGTTGCAAGTCCAAATACTGCCATAACAACAGCACCCCAGAAAGGACTCGCAGTTCCTGCAGCTGCTATTGCAAATGCATACACGGGTCCGCAAGGAAGCATACCGTTAAGAATCCCCAAGAGATAAAAACTCCCAATGCTTTTGCTTGAGAGAAGTTTCTTGAAGCTTGTTTGAAACCAACCATATTTTGATATAGACCAATTTGCAGAGTTAAGAAATTTGAAGTTACCGAGGAGTGATAATCCTGTGAGTATCATGAGTACACCGACAGCAACGAGCAGAGCGCCTCTAGTCGTCATAGTAAATGAGACCGTTTGACCTATAAAACCAAAAATCATACCTATGACTGTATAGGTAGTCACCCTCCCTAGATTGTAGGCAAGGTGTGAGAATGTCTGTCTTGCCCAAGATGCCGCATCATCAATCTTCGCTGAACTATACGCAACAACGATGCCCCCACACATACCTATACAGTGACCTACGCCTATGATAAAGGCAGCACTTATTATTGTCAAAAGCTCAACACTATGCATATATACTCCATTTAAAAATTGTCAGATTATAGTATAATTTGGTTAAAACTATACTAACGAAAGGGCTTCATGAATCTTTATAGATTTATAATTAGCGGTAAAGTACAGGGTGTCTTTTATCGCAAGAATATCTCTCAAAATGCGATGATAGCGGGATATAGAGGGAGTGTTAGAAATCTTAGCAATGGCACGGTTGAGGTTTATGCCGAGTTACTTGATGATGAATTAGATGGGTTTTTGCATCTTCTTCAAGAGGGTTCTGCGACTTCAAATGTAGAGGATATCAATTATGAAATTGATAACAAACATAGATTAGATTATGATGGGTTTGTAGTATTATGAGTGCAGGGTGGGGATGTCAGCATATCACAAAAAAAGATGGCAAAGATGACTGGTGTAAATTGCTCAATCATACCTGTGAGCCAGGGTGCAAAGGGTGTGTTTTGTATGGTGTTGGACTCTTTTCTGACGAGAATACACCCTCAAATGAAGCTTTTAAAAAGCGCAAAAAAAGAAGTGATGATCCATTAGGCAAGAAGCGATAAGTTCGAAATTTGTTTAAGTCATCTTAGGCTATAATCGATATACTATCTAGTTTTTAAAAGGTAACTATGCACAATTTAGCGCTCTTTTCTCAAGTAGCACTGCTTATTTTGCTTGCTCCGATATTTGCGAGAACACTCAGGCTTCCTGTTGCTGTGGTGGAAATCATCTTGGGCACATTTTTAGCATGGTTTGGCCTTGTTGATGTTGATGATGATATATTTAGAAATATCGCAGAGATAGGCTTCTTTTACCTAATGTTTTTAGCGGGACTTGAGATAGAGATCAAAAAATTTCTCAATCTCAAAGAGAGTTTTTTTACTCGAGCTAGTATCTATTTTGTCTCTTTGTATGGCATATCCGTGCTTGCCTATTTTATATTTGATTTGAGTTTGGTCTATATCGTTGCTATTCCTACTGTCTCACTTGGGATGATTATGGCGCTTATCAATGATCATGGGAGAGACCAAAAATGGCTCGATATGGCGCTTTTGGTTGGTGCTTTTGGTGAGCTTGTGAGTATCGCTTTTTTGGTCATGTTCGATGTGACTATCAATCACGGAATAGGCTTTGAATTCTATAGAAGTATCGGCATTTTACTCCTTATTTTGGCTGTTTCTTATTATCTCTTTAAGGCGCTCAATATGGTTTTATGGTGGTTCCCTGAGCTCAGAAAGATCATCATGCCTGAAAAAGATAACATGAGCCAAGATGTTAGAGTCTCTATGGCATTTTTCTTTGTCTTTATTGCCATTATGCAGTATTTGGGAATCGATATGGTCTTGGGCTCATTTATAGCCGGTGTGTTTCTTGGTAATCTTTTTAGTCACAAAATCGAGCTTCCTCATACGCTCAATACTATAGGATTTGGTTTTCTAATACCTCTCTTTTTCATCTATATAGGCTCGACGCTCGATCTTAATACTCTTTTTACTCAAGAGATACTCTATAAGTCATTCTTTATCGTAACACTTATGGTTCTAGCTAGGATTATAAGTACATTGATAGCTTATGGAAAATTTTGGAGTATAAAAGAGAGCTTTGTTTTTGCGATATCATCCTCTATGCCACTTACGCTACTTATCGCTATTGCTACAATTGCCATGAAAAATAACATAATAGGTATTAATGAATATTATTCTTTTATATTTGCAGCCGTGCTAGAGGCGCTACTCTTTATGGTGCTTATCAATTTCGTAATGAAGAAATATGAGTTTCCTCTTAAGAAGAAGCCCCAAGAGTAACAAGCTCGCTTGCTATCTTTGAGAATTTACTTTTTGCTTCTTCTAATGCTTTTTTGTTTTCCTCTATGACATTTTCAGGAGCATTTGCAACAAACCTCTCGTTACTCAACATAGATGAGAGTTTATCTATCTCTTTTTGAAGCTTCTCTTTTTGTCTATCAAGCTTATTTAAAATAGGTGCAAGATCGATATCATCGGTGGCTATCATACTCGTGAGATTATCAGAAACATCGCTAACGCATCGCTCCAATCTTTGATCGGTGAAAATAATCTCCTCAACCTTTGCAAGCTTTTCTATAAAAGGTTTTGCGATATTCATATCGATATCTTTTGAGGCAAGGATGTATGCTTTTGTTATCTTTTGATTGCCTTGATCAATGAGCGTTTTACATCTCCGTACAGAGACGATAGCTTCTATGATAAGCTCAAAATCTTTTGCACTTTTTTCATCGGATATTTGCAAATTAGGATACGAAGAAATCATGATCGAGCTAGAATCTTCCAAAGTACTTTTTGAGAGCACATGGTAGAGGTATTCGCTAATAAAAGGCATAAAAGGGTGTAAAAGCTTGAGCGATTCTTTGTAGATACTCCCAAGCTCTGCGATACTCTCTTTACTCGCCTTACTAAGCTCTATCCCCCAATCACAAAATTCGCCCCATAAGAAACGATAGAGTGTGGTTGCTGCATCATTAAATCTATATTGATCCAAAAATTCTCGCGTTTCATTTGTCGCTTTTGCAAGTTGTGCGAGCATATATTTTCCAAGCGGTGTGTTTATCTTGTTGACATCAAGATCATCAAAACTTTCACTATTTAAAAGTAGAAAGTTAGTGGCGTTGTAGAGTTTATTGGTAAAGTTACGGCTCAACTCTAAACGCTCTTCGCTAAGTTTGATATCTCTTCCTTGTACCGCTAAAACGGCAAGTGTGAAACGCAAAGCATCTGTTGAGTATTTTGCTATCATATCAAGCGGATCGATAACATTCCCTTTGGATTTACTCATCTTCTCGCCTTTTTCATCCTTGACAAGTGCGTGTAGATAAATATCTTTAAATGGAAGTTGTCCTGTTAGGTTCTCTCCCATCATAAGCATTCTTGCTACCCAAAAAAAGAGAATATCAAAACCCGTAACAAGAAGCGAATTTGGATAGAAATCATTTAGGTCACTCTCAAACCACTTTTCATCTTTAAATAGATCACTGTTTCCCCAACCAAGTGTTGAGAATGGCCATAATCCAGAACTAAACCAAGTATCAAGGACATCAGGGTCTTGTTTGATATTTTTGCTTCCGCATTTTGGACATGTTGTCGGTTTTTCATCCTCAAAGACACTTTCGCTTCCGCACTCATCACAATAGATTATAGGTATTTGATGCCCCCACCAGAGCTGTCTGCTTACACACCAATCTCTGAGCTCGCTCATCCAAGCGTTATAGCTATTGATCCAATGACTCGGGAAAAATTTTGCACCCCCGGCATTGACTTTTTCTATAGCATTTTTTGCAAACTCTTTTTTAACAAACCACTGTCTCGATATGTAAGGCTCGATAACATTACCGCATCTATAGCAGTGACCAACTTGATGCGTGTGCTCTTCTACTTTTTCTATGAAGCCTTTTTCTTCAAGTTTTGCAACCACTTGTTCTCTTGCTTCAAGTCTCTCTATCCCTTCAAACTCTCCACAATACCCATTGAGGATACCGTTCTCATCAAAGATAGTGATAAATTCCAAATCATGTCTTTTACCGACTTCGTAGTCGTTTGGATCATGCGCAGGCGTAACCTTGACGATACCCGTCCCAAACTCCATATCAACATGTGCATCAGCAATAATCTCAATCTCACGCTCAACAAGAGGTAATTTCACTCTCTTGCCTATGATATCTTTGTATCTTGCATCCTCAGGATGCACCATAACAGCCGTATCTCCAAAGTAGGTCTCCGGTCTTGTAGTAGCAACTACGACTGTATCACTCCCATCGCTCAGAGGATAGCGAATATGGTAGAGTTTGCCGGCATGCTCTTCGTACTCTACCTCGATGTCTGAGAGTGCTCCATCATGCGTACACCAGTTGATCATATAGTTATCTCGAACGATATACCCACTTTCATACATCTGCTTAAATGCCTTTTTTACGGCATTGGCAAGCCCATCGTCCATAGTAAATCTCTCTCTACTCCATGCAGGTGAGACACCGAGCTTTCTCAGTTGACTTGTTATGGTGTTGTTTGAGCTCTCTTTTTGTTTCCAGCAAAGCTCCAAGAAAGCATCTCTACCTATCTCTTCTTTGGTTTTCCCTTGTGCTAAGAGCTGTTTTTCGACAACATTTTGCGTCGCGATGCCTGCGTGGTCAACGCCGGGCTGCCAAAGTGTTTTGTAACCATCCATTCTTTTGTATCGTACGATGATATCTTGCAGTGTAAAGGTGAGGGCATGACCGATATGAAGACTTCCGGTGACATTGGGTGGTGGCATCATGATAGAAAATGTTTTATTGTCGGCTATGGAGCTATTGCCCTCTATCTCAAAATAGCCTCGCTCTTCCCATATCTTATAGTATTGTTCTTCTATCTCTTTTGGATTGTAAACTTTTTTAGTCTCTTCGCTCATATCTTCACTCTGTATTGTATTTCGCGTATTATAGCTAAATGGTGCTTTTAACTTATCCTACACTTTATCTACAACAACTTTTTGAGTTGAGTCTTTTATCTGTATATCCCTTGATGAGATAAAAAATGATAAATATCCAAAGTACAAAAGCGCTTATTTGTGATAAAAGTGAAATATCTTCTTTGTGAGTCATGAGTGCCGTTGGATTTATATCATTGATTTCAAATAGCATATCCAGTCCGATTCCAAAGAGTATACTCCCAAAAGCAATAACACTGAGATAGATTAGGAGTGATTTCTTTCCAAGTGACTCTTTGACAAAAGCCATTGTGACGGTATTGGTAGCCGGTCCGGCACTTAAAAATACAAATGATGCACCCGCACTAACACCAGAGAGCATCAATCCTGCTGCTATAGGAAGCGATGATGTTGCACAAACATACATCGGGATACCGATAAGTAGCGCAATGATATAAGAGAGCCAATTGTATTGATCGAAAAGTAGACCCATATTTTCAGGAATAAAAGCAGCAATCATGGCACCGATTATAAGCCCCCAAAAAAGAGACTTTGCAATATCCTCAAAAAGTTGGAGCATATAACGCACAATACTTTTTGCATGTATCTGTTTTTCTTGAGCTATCTCACATTCATTTTTAGAGCAGCAACATGCCTCTTTTGTGTCTGTTTTGATGGAGGTGTCGTCTTTATCAAAAATATTTGTAAGTATGCCGGCAATGATTGCGATGATAAATGAACTGATGAGCCTATAGAGCGTAAATATCCAACCGAATATTCCATAAGTTGCCAATATCGAATCTACTCCCGTGATAGGTGTAGAGATTAAGAAAGAGAGCAGTGATCCTTTTGAAGCACCTGAATTTTGTAGTGATTTTGCTAAGGGAAGCACTCCGCATGAACAAACAGGAAGCGGAATACCGAAAAGTGAGGCTTTCATGACTGATGATGTGTTACGGCTAGAAAGATGCTTTGTCATAAAACTTTGGGGGATCGTTTTATGCAAAATAGCCGCTATAAGAAGTCCAAATAGAATATAAGGAGCCATAGCAAGCGTCAGTTGCCAAAGTGAATATATAAATATATCGACAATCATACCAAAATCCTTGAGTTATTTATTGCATGAAATAACCTCAAAATGAAGTATAGTATAAATAGGATAAATATTGTCTTATTTGATATATTATTTAAAAAGTTTAAAAAATAAATTATATTTGATTGGAAGAATAGGGGATGTCATAAAGAGAAAAACTCTTTATGAGATAAGTTGTTTTGCTTTTGTGATGTGGTATTTGAGCCCAATCTCTTTTGGTGTACATCCAAGTGCGAGAGCAACCATTTGTGGCATATGAAGGACCGGGATATCGATGTCTCTTCCAAGTAACTTGCCGGCACTCTCTTGCTTGATATCCATATTGAGATGACAAAGTGGGCAAGGTGTGACGACGATATCGGCATTGTTATCGATCGCATC
>JARROQ010000008.1:0-53555 GCA_037383745.1 Sulfurovaceae bacterium | reverse complement strand
CTCAAATGAATTTTCTCAAAACTTGCTCAATGCTACAAATGAATACACACTCACTATTGAGAATGAAAAAGATATAGAAGGCATCCCTGATTCAGCACTTGAACCGCTCAAAAAAGAGAGGAATGGCAAGATTGTCTATGAGTTCAATCTGCAAATGCCAAATTATATTGCCTATATGACCTACGGTCCAAATAGAACCTTGAGAGAAAAGCTCTACAAAGCTTACACCTCTAGAGCGCCTCAAAACGCTCAAATCATCGATGCCATACTTCATCTCAGAGAAGAAGAGGCAAAGCTATTGGGGTTTACCAATTATGCCCAATATGCACTCAGCAAAAGAGATGCAAGCTCAAGCGATGAAGTGATAGATTTTTTAGAAAAACTGATAACAATCGCACGACCATTTGCCAAAAAAGAGTTTGAAGAGCTAAGCACTTATGCAAAGAGTATTGATGCATTAACACAACTTGAGAGTTATGATGTGGCATATTATGCACAAAAGCTACAACAAGAAAAGTTTGACTTTGATGAGAGGATAGTGCAAGAGTATTTTGAACAAAATAGTCTCTTAAAGGGACTACTTGAAACTGTCTCAAAACTCTTTGATATAGAATTTAAAGAGCTTGATCTCAAACTATGGCATCCTTGCGTTAAGGCATATGATATCTATGAAGATGGAAAGTTAAGTGCGCGCATATATCTTGACCTTGAGGCAAGAAGTTCAAAAAGGGGCGGTGCGTGGATGCACGATTTTGAGACACACTTTTTTGATGCAAAAGAAGAGAGAAAGTTAGCCTCAGCTTTTATCGTTTGTAATTTCTCTGCTGCCACAAAAGAGATGCCATCTCTCCTAAGGCACGATGATGTGGTAACTCTTTTTCATGAAATGGGACATGCGCTCCATCATCTACTGAGCAAAAATACACAAAGATCACTCTCGGGCATCAATGGGGTCGCCTGGGATGTTGTTGAGTTTCCTTCACAATTTTTAGAAAATTTTGCTTACCAAAAAGATGTATTAAAAAGCATTGGAACACACTATAAAAGCGGAGAGAGTATCCCCAATTGGCTAATTGAGAAGATAGAGCAGACAAAAAATTTTCAAGTAGCCTCAGGGTTATTGAGACAGATAGAGTTTTCACTTTTTGATATCAAACTGCATCTCAAATACCACAACATCGAACAGACACAGCATCTACTTAATGCTATACGCAAAGAGACTTCACTTATAAAGGTGCCAAGCTACAATAAGTTTCAAAACTCTTTTGCGCACATCTTTGCAGGTGGCTATGCGGCAGGATACTACAGTTATAAATGGGCAGAGGTCCTTAGTGCGGATGCCTTCATAGAGTGTTTGGACGAAGATGGTCTCTTCGATACCCTTAAAGCCAAAGGATACAAAGAGTATATCCTCGCAAAAGGATCACTCAAAGAGATGCGTCATCTCTATAGGGAGTGGCTAGGTAAAGATCCCGATGTGGATAGTTTAGCAAAACTATATGGACTTACGAAGGATAGTTGATGAAAGAGTATCTGCCGATTGCGCTGATAATTTTTGCGATCTTTATCTTTATCTTTTTGGGAGCACTCTACAGTCCTACTTTTAGCCAACAAAAAAGTTTTTTAGAGCTCTTTATGCTTCTTGGCGGTCTGCTCTTTGTCTTTAGTATGCTTGCTGTTGCCGTAATTCTTGGCTTTAGCTCATTTGCACTTTTTTTAACGATTTTTTTAGTTGCAGTAATGCTCCTTTTTGGTATAGAAGCCGTCCTCTTGATGGGAGTCACTATCTATGCTTTCTGGGGGCTTATCTTTACGATGCAGCTACTTCTTTTTGATCACGATATCAAAACATCCAAAGAGTGGTTCCAAAGCAGATACACCAAAAAGAGTTTTGAGATAGAATTTTATGCATTTTATCCCCTGTTGGGTGCCATGTATATACTCATAGAGTATCTACCTGCGCTTATTTATAAAGATTCGATGCTCTCCTTTTCACCCAAAAGGGTACAAGAAAAAATGAACGATTTTTTGATAAAATAACTCAATAAATACAAGACAAAGGTTTACGATGATGCGATATATACGGTATGGAATTCTCTCTTTAATTACGGCTTTAATCTTTGTAGGGTGTAATGCAAAAGCACCGATTACCGGCAGAAGTCAAATGATTATGATCTCTCCACAGCAAGAACTTGCTCTTGGAATGCAAAGTGCCAAACAGGTACTCAAAAAATCAAAATTAAGTAAAAATAGAAACTATATCAATAGAGTCAACAGAGTCGGTAAAAAAATCGCGGCTGCCTCAGGACAGACAAATTATAAATGGAAATTTTATGTTATCGATGATCCTAAAACAGCAAATGCCTTTGTTCTTCCGGGCGGTCAAGTATTCTTCTATACAGGTATCTTAAAATATATGTCTAATGACGATGAGATCGCAGCCGTTATGGCACACGAAGTCGGCCATGCTCTTGCGCGTCATGCTGCTGAACGGATAAGCACACAACAGCTTGCCTCTTTGGGTGGGCAAATGCTCCAAATTGGTCTTGGGGCTAAGGGTGTGAGTGCCGGCAATACAAATGCGGTTATGCAAGCTTTTGGCATTGCAAGTCAACTTGGTGTTATATTGCCTTATTCTAGAACACAAGAGTATGAGGCAGATCATATAGGATTGGTTTTGGCAGCAAGAGCGGGATACAATCCAAACGGCGCACTCACCTTTTGGAAAAAATTTATGAAAAGCAACTCAAAAAGGTCACCTGAATACTTCTCAACACACCCTGATCCTACAAATCGTATAGCAAGACTTAAAGCATTGATGCCGAAAGTAATGCCGATCTACGAGAAAAATAGAAGAAGATAAAAGAGCTTCTCTTATCACTTTCTATTTGGTTGATTTTTCCCTTCAATGATGAGGCGAAGTGCGTTAAGTTTTATAAAGCCTTCCGCATCGGATTGATCGTACACTTCATCCTCTTCAAATGTAGAGTGCGCTTCACTATAGAGTGAAATATCTGAACTTCTCCCTATCACGATCACATTGCCTTTATAGAGTTTGAGTTTGACTTCACCCTCAACATTCTCCTGTGTCTTATCGATAGCAGCTTGAAGCATTTTACGCTCCGGTGACCACCAATAACCATTATAGATCAGTTTTGCATAGCGTGGCATAAGCTCATCTTTGAGATGTGTCTCTTCGCGATCGAGTGTGATAGATTCGATGGCTCTATGTGCTTTAAGCATAATCGTACCGCCCGGCGTCTCATAGCACCCTCTTGCTTTCATCCCTACATATCTATTTTCAACGATATCAATTCGGCCTATCCCATGCTTGTTGCCGTAATCATTGAGCGTTTTAAGCAGTGTTGCAGGTGACATCGCCTCGCCGTTTATAGCGATAGGATCACCGTTTTTATAGCTTAGGGTGATGTATTCAGCTTCATCGGGTGCATCTTCAGGTGAATTCGTCCACAACCACATACTTTTTTCAGGTTCATTTGCAGGATTTTCAAGATGCAAGCCCTCGTAAGAGATATGGAGTAGATTTGCATCCATAGAGTATGGACTTATCTTTGGATTGCCATTTTCATCAAGATGTTTTTGAGATATCTCTATGCCGTTTTTCTTTGCATATGCTATCAATTTTTCTCTTGAATTAAGATCCCACTCTCTCCATGGAGCAATCACGGCGATATCAGGATTGAGCGCTAGATAGCCAAGCTCAAATCGTACTTGATCATTCCCCTTTCCTGTAGCTCCATGACTCACTGCGTCAGCGCCTGTTTGTTTGGCTATCTCAATCTGTTTCTTTGCGATAAGCGGTCTTGCTATCGAAGTTCCAAGGAGATATTCACCCTCATAGATAGCGTTGGCTCTAAACATAGGAAATACAAAATCTTTGACAAATTCTTCCTTGAGATCAAGTATAAATATATTCTCCGGTTTTATGCCAAACTTCAATGCTTTCTCTCTAGCCGGCTCCACCTCTTCGCCCTGTCCAAGATCGGCTGTGAATGTAACAACTTCACACCCATACTCATCTTGCAGCCATTTAAGAATGATACTCGTATCGAGCCCACCACTATAAGCTAATACTGCTTTTTTGATATCTTTTTTTGCCATATATGACACCTTTTTATCGTAAATTAATTGAGATATTTTAGCATAGTGTTGATTAAAAGGGTGCTCAAAATTTAGCCTAATTGCTTTTAAGATATAATATTGAAAATCTAAAAACGGAGTCTTATGAAACTCGGAGTCAACATAGACCATATCGCTGTTCTAAGAGAAGCAAGACGCATCAATGATCCTGATCCCCTGCAAGCTATTGCCATATGCGAAAAAACAGATGCAGACCAGATCACTATCCACCTTCGAGAAGATCGTCGTCATATACAAGATAGTGATGTTGCCAAGATTCTCAAGGCATCAAAACTCCCCATCAACCTAGAGTGTGCTATAGCACCGGAAATTATCGAGATTGCCTGCTCGCTCAAGCCTCATCGCGCAACCATAGTTCCTGAAAAAAGAGAAGAGGTTACAACAGAGGGCGGGCTGGCACTTGAAGGGAATTTTAGTGCGATGCAAGAGGCTATTTTAAAGTTGCAAAAAAACGATATTGAAGTTTCTCTTTTTATAGATCCCGATAGTAGCAGTGTGCAATTAGCCAAAGACCTTGGAGCACAATGGGTGGAATTTCACACGGGGAAGTATGCAAATATCTACGCTATGCTTTATGGCGGTTTGGCAAATTCCGATCACTGTATCAAAGAGCTTGATTTACCAAAAAACGAACTTGAAACGATGCTAGCAGATGAGCTTAAAAATATCAAAACCGTAGCAAAAATTGCTTCATCAATAGGTCTAAAAGTTACCGCGGGTCATGGATTAAATTATCAAAATGTCAAAGATATAGCCAAAATTGATGAGATAGAAGAACTCAATATAGGGCAGAGCATCATAGCGCGCTCCATCTGGGTTGGACTTGAGACGGCAATCAAAGAGATGCAAAAGGCGATAGAGCGATGAAAAAGGCTGCCGTAAGTGTAGGTGATTTAAACGGTATCGGTATAGAGCTGATACTCAAAAATCATGATACGGTATCAAAAATTATTCATCCTATCTACATCATAGATGCCAATATGCTTCTTCAGGCATCAAAACTGCTTGGTATCGGTATTCCTTCAAATTTCAACACCATATCTCCAAACTCAAATTATTTTGATATAAAAGCCGGGAGCATAGCAAAAGAGAGCGGCGCATACAGCTTTTCTTCATTTAAAAAAGCAGTTGCATTGGCACAAAATGGCGAAGTGGATGCTATCTGCACCCTACCGATTAACAAAAAAGCTTGGGAGCTTGCGGGCGTCAGATATAAAGGACACACCGATGCACTCAGAGATTTTACCAAACAAGATGCCATAATGATGCTTGGCTGTACGAAGCTGTATGTTGCTCTTTTTACAGAACATATACCGCTTCAAAATGTAGCTTCAAAAATAACAAAAGAGCGTCTTGTGACCTTTTTAAACAATCTTGCTAAAAGCATACATCCAAAAAGTAAAGTCGGTGTACTTGGACTCAATCCACACGCAGGCGATAATGGCGTTTTAGGAGAAGAAGAAAATAGTATCCGTCAAGCCATTAAAGAGGCAAATGAAATCATCGGAAAAATCTTCTATGGTGAAGATATCCTCGTGCCTGATATTGCTTTCACACCTCACATGAGAGAACGTTACAGCCACCTAGTTGCTATGTATCATGATCAAGGTTTAGCGCCATTAAAAGCACTCTATTTTGAAGAGAGCATCAATGTCTCTCTCAATCTTCCATTTTTACGCACATCAGTTGATCACGGTACTGCTTTTGATATCGCCTATAAGAAAGAGAGGGAGCTCAATACAAAAAGTTATATCAATGCGATTCAATACATTGCGATGACGTAAAGAATTTTAGGATAAGAGGCTACTTAAAACAACCCTTCGCCCTCTTCTTCTATCTCACACTCATCATTCATTCTCTCGCTCAACTCATCCTTGCATCTTTTGCAAAGATAACGGTATGTGCTCATATCATAATAGACATCATCACCTTCACAAAGACTCTCATAGCACTGCCCGCAAACATTGGTGACTCGAAGTAGTATCTCTTTTGTAGCCTTTTGCTCCACAAAACAATTTTCACCACCCATTACGCTTCCTTTGAGTCAATCTTATCTATCATCGCTTGCGCCTCTTGAAGTCCATCGTCAAGCTCAAGTGCTTTTTGGTAGTTCTGCTTTGCTTCATCAAGCTTTCCAAGATCATAAAGTGTATTTGCATAATTGAAAAAATGAGGTGCATAGTGAGCATCTAAAGAGATTGCCTGTTTATGAGTCTCTATCGCCTTATCATCTTCGCCCAATTTGTGATATGTATTTGCAAGTGAACCAAATGCAAGATCATTTTTAGGCTCAAGTGCAATAATCTTCTCATAATAGACAACGGCTTGATTAAAATCCTCTTCTTGAATCGATACAAACCCTGCTCTTTGGAGCACTTCAACATTATTCTCATCGAGAATCAATGCACTTAAAATTGCCTTTTTTGCATCTTCAAAATCTTCTTTAGCTAGAGAATCATCTGCCATCTCCAAGAGCTCACCAAGTCTACTTTTTTCCACTTTTGGCTCAGTAAAAATCTTATCAGGACGGCTGATTCCGCCTATCTGCTCATCGGGTAATTTTGCCTCATAGTCGATGCCTCTTTTTGGATAATCTCCACTAAAAAGCTTTTTGAAAAAAATATAAAAAATAGTAACTGCGATTAGAAAAAGTGCTATTTGTGAAATGCCCATCATGTCTCCCTAGAGTTATAGTTTATCATAGAATATTTTTACTTAATTATAGAAATTTTTACATCTGCGAGGCCAATGTTGTGATTGCCTCTTCAAGCAAATCTCTACTTGCATATCGAAACTCTTTGACTTCACCATTTTTCAAATGAAGAAAAATGGCAAAAGTAACGAACTCCACCTTATCTTGTGAGAGTTTATCAAACCACTCTAGACTCACCTGTGTCGTCTCTTGATCTACGCCTGTAAAAACAATAGCAGCCGGATAGAGCCTTGTTATATCACCACTCTCTATCTTATAATCTTCAAGCTCTAAAATCATAGTCAAATTATAGTATAATCAAATAAAATCAGAGATAGTCGGAGGGCTTTATGAGCATTAAAGATGAATTAAAAGAGAAGATCAAAGAAGCAATGAGAAGTAAAGATATTGCCACAAGAGATACACTTAGAAATATACAAACTATGATAAAACAGATTGAAGTAGATGAACGGCGTGAAATTGACGATAACGAAGCGACAAAACTTATCATAAAATATGCAAAACAGAGACAAGAAGCGATGGCACAATTTGAGGCAGCCTCCAGAGATGATCTTGTGCAAAAGGAGCAACTTGAACTTGATATACTGAGCGAGTATCTTCCCAAGCAATTAAGCGAGGAAGAGCTCAAAGCAAAACTCAAAGAGATTGTCGCCGAACTCGGTGCAACATCTATGAAAGATATGGGTAAAATAATGGCTAAGGCAAAAGAGTTCTTTGGTAACAGTGCTGATGGGAGCACCATAAACAAAATAGTAAAAGAGTTATTAAGCTAAAGATTACCGTGTTGGTTTTTATTTGTCGTTATGCTTCATGAGAAGAAACATCAATGTTGCAATAAGTGCAATAGATGCTACATAGACTAGAGACTCTTTTAAATCAAAAATTTTTGTAGAGCTATTTTCGCCGCTTTGTCTTTTTATCTGTTTTTTCACAAGGTCACCCCTTTCAGAATTACAAAACACACTATATTTCTCTTTTAACACTTTTCTATGTTAAGTTTATCTATATATTACACTACAGCATTAACCCAAAAATGGAATTAATATTAATCAATTTTAATATAACGAAACTTAAAATAATATTAATTTATATCAATTAATAAACAAATTGATTATATATATTATACATTTATATTATATTTAAGCGATTTAAGCGCCGCGGTTATATCTTTTTGCCTCATAAAATGCTCCCCTACTAAGAATGCATCTGCACCGATTTTAGAGAGTTCTACTACCGTTTCATGATCATGGATTCCACTCTCAGCAACGATAATTTTTCCATTTGGGATAAGTGGTATAAGCTGTTCACTCAAACTCATATCCATCTCAAATGTCTCAAGATTTCTATGATTGATACCTATGATATTGGCGCCTGCAAACATTGCTTTTGTCAAATCACTCTTATCGTGAACCTCAACCAAAACCTCCAAGCCAAGATGAAGTGCATAATTGTAGAGTTCTTTAAGCTCTTTGCGACTCAATGCTGCCGCTATCAAAAGAATAAAATCTGCCCCATAAACCAAAGCTTCCAATAACTGATACCTATCGATGATAAAATCTTTTCTAAGCAAAGGTGGCTTCACATATCTTCTTATATGGGCTAGATACTCGAGATTACCTTTAAAATAGTGTGGCTCAGTGAGAACAGAAATGGCATCAGCACCTCCATCTTCGTACGCTTTTGCAATGCGTAGTGGATCAAAATCTTCCCTGATGATTCCTTTACTAGGGCTTGCCTTTTTAACCTCAGCTATGATTCTATAGGGGTTTTCGGGTGTAGATTTGAGTGCCGTTATGACATCCTTTGGCATAAAAGGGTTGAAAGCGAGTGACCTTCCCAACCAATCTTCTGAGAACTCTTTTTTTCTCTTTTCAAGGTCATCTTTTGTTTTTTTGATTATCTCTTGCAGTATCTTTGGTGGCATAGATTCCCACTCCTTCTATTTTGCGTAATTATACCAAGGGTTGCTTATTGGCTCTTTTTAGGCTCACTATTTGCTGCTTTATGGCATTTTTGTATGATCGTCCAGTGTGATTCGACCTCAGGTTCATTCGTGCCCGCGATATCAACAACATGCTTCATAACTCTATATGCCTTATCGCAATCATGTAATTTATAAAAACCCCAAGCCAAAGAGTCAAGGTAGTAATAGTTAGTTATATCTTTAAAGACAGCTCGTTTGATCGCACTCAAACCTTTTTTAATCTCGATATCATTATCGATAAGAGTATAGCCATAATAGTTCAGGTAGATAGCATCACTCACGCCAAGGTCAAATGCTTTTTCAAAGTTGCCTATCACGCTCTCAATCATCGCTTTATCTTTTTTATCTTTTGCACCCTCATAAATCATAATTGCTTTTTGTGCGATCCACTGCGGGTTATGATCTTTCGCGTAAAACTTATCTATAAGGGCAATAGCCTTATCATATTGCTCATCTTGTTTATAGAGATCAAAAAGATAGGTTTCGCCAATCTCATTTTTCTCTAAAAATCTTATGGCACCTTTTATATCTTTTCGTATAAAATAAGCCTGCAAAACTTTTTGAAGATAGTGCTCTGTATTGATATTTTTATAGAGATTTTTAGTCGTTGCTATGATGGCATCCACATCCATATCTTTAGCATATAGATCAAGAAGCTCCAAGCTAACAACCTCGCTAAAACCATAATGTTTCTCATGCTCTTTAAGTAGATTTATCGCTTTTTGTCTCTGCATGAGAGGGTCGTTATAGAGTGATGCAATACGCGCTATGATTTCATCATTTTTATTCTTTTTATACACATCTTCTAAAAGTTCAAGGGCTCTGATTGGTTTTTTAAGATAGAGCCATGCATTGGATGCTATTTCCAAATCCAATACATTATCTGATTTTGACAACAATATCCCGATCTCTTTTTCAGCCCTCGCATACATACCTTGCGTTAGGTACAATGAGAGTATCAGCCTGTGTGATTCGATATCATTTGGATTTTTCTTAATCCACCGCTCTAGTTCATTTAAATTTTCCTCGATATCTTTAGAAGCCATAAGTGAGAGAGATATCTTTTTAAACAGAAACTGCTTTGAGCCTGTCTCTTTGTAGAGCTTGTCAAAGATAGCATAACTCTCATTTGGTTCATTCCTTTGGGCATGCCAAAGGGCCCGCATGATGAGTTCATCTTCATTTGCGATCTTGCTATTTTCACCGCCAAAAAGGAGTGAAAGCATAAAAATAGACAATAAAAATAGTTGTTTCATATGATTCCCGGACACTGATTTCTTACCTCGTCTTTATCATTTTTAAATTGTTGCCAAAAAGGAAATGTTCTGCACTGATTAGGCCTTACATCGTAAATGCTACAACGATTGATCGATTCATCAAAAAATATACATGCATAGTCATCTTCACCCAATTGTTTCTCCAATAACGAATACCTATGGCCGACCTTTTTAAGATATATTATAGCAAAATCCTCCAAACTGATAGATAATTTTTTTGCTATGTTTTCCATCTCTTGATACTTTACCCAGATATATCCGCTCTCTCCTCTGCAACAATAGCCTCCACAGCTATCACATTTTGAGGCGTCAAAGCAAAAATCATACCCCTCTTCGCTAATGATCACAATACTCCTTTTTTGCCTTTATACTATGTATCTTAGCATATCCAAAAGCCTCTTTTGCCTCTTGAAGATACTTATTATCTTCACCAAAAACGATAAAAGGCGACTCAACTTTAGTGGCTGATTTTGAATTGTGCCGACAAGCCAAAAAGACCAATTTTGAATCTCTATCTTTCTTTGAATGCACAAATCGTATATGCTCAGCTCTAAGATGATACTTTTCAAGCAGACTCAACAAAGGAGGTATCTGTTTGGCATCATAACAAAAAAAGAATCTCCCCTTTGGCTTGAGTACTTTATGCACTTTGGCGATAAAATCTTCTAGTGGCATATGCGATGCGTGCCTTGATATCTCGATATTTTCATCAAAACTTTTTGTAGTACCTGTGGCATAAAAAGGAGGGTTTGAGACGACTATGTCAAACTTTCTATTCTCTTTAAGATCAAAAAAATCTTGATGCAGTGCCTCGACATCCAATGTGTTGATGCTATAATTTATCTTTGCAAAGTCGATCATAGAGCTCTGCTTATCAACAATATGTGCTTTGATGTCAAATTCTCTTGAAAGCACCAAGCCGACCACTCCGACTCCACAGCCCACATCAAGCATCTCGCCTTTTGGTTGAAATTTTGAGATAAAATGTATCAAGAAAATGGAATCACTATTGAAAGAATAACCACAATCAGACTGATAAACTATCAAAAAAGCACCTTTTTTATTGAATTTTACAACAAAATTAGTATAATCGCGTTTATGAATCCAAAACAAGACTCTAGATTGACACCGCCATCGACAGAATTCTCCATGTTGGACTATGAGTGTTCTTACTTGCCCGGAATCACAAAATAGAAACAAAGATACTCAAATAGTCATACAAAAACCAAGCATGACCAAACATCATATCGAGCTTTACAATCGCTACCACCAATACAAGCAAGGCAGCAATGGATGGCGATATAAGGCGATAAGCTTTAGAGAATACTATGAAAACTTTGTTGATGGCGCAGGTGATTTTGGAAGAGAAGTACTCTACTATAGAGACGATAAGCTTATCGGTGTTGATCTCATAGATATCATAGATGATGGAATCAGCTCTATATACTGCTATTATGACCCTGAGTATAGCCGCTACTCTCTTGGTACATTCTCACTACTCTATCAAGTAGAATTGGCTCGTCAGATGCATTTACGTTGGATATATCTCGGGTATTGGGTTGAGGGGTGCAAGTCATTTGCATACAAAACAAACTACAATCCACAAGAGATACTCGATGACTTCCCGCCGCTAGAAAATAAACCGGAGTGGCGAGAGGCTAAAATCTCCGATCAAAACTAAAATAGACTCTGTTTTTATCGAATGCAAAGATGTTGATATTGCTTTTTACATGCGTATATTCAAGATTTATCTTTGGCATCACGCCCCAAAAATACCAATCACGCTTCCATAATGATAGATCATAACTATACTCTTTATCATGCCTTTGTATGCCATAAATATTTGGAGCATCATCATAGACTTTATTGGCATAATTCGCACTTATCTTAGTAGAAAATGCGAAAGGCATATCTTTTGCAAAACCTATCCTTATAGCACTTCTTGTGAATGACTCGCTTCGCTCTTTTGTATGGTTATCATACTGATCAATACCGCCGAAAAGCATAAAACTCGGCGAAAAAGAGTATGATGCACCAAATGAACCAAAACTATACCATCCGTCTAAAAAAGTGCGTTCATCATAACTATTTTTCCCAAGCTCAACAGCAAAAGAATTTTGAAATTTACGGCTCCATAGATAAGAGAGTGAAGTTCTTGTACCCCACGATTGGCTATAAGGATTGTTGCCAAAGAGACGTTTTTGGAAAAAAGGCATCAATATAAAACTCTTTGTAGCATCTTCCCATCTATAACCAAAAGAGGCCCTAGCGACAAAATCATCATACTCATCATACTCTTTATAAGTTTTTCCATACATACTCAAAGAGCTTACAAGCACATGATTGTCTTTGAGGTTGATATTTTTCTGCATCCACAAAGCGTACCCTATCCCTCTGTCATGTTTCGGTAAACTCTCTTCACTTCTCTCAAAAATCCAACTACCTAACTTTATATATTTATCACTGGAGGTTTCATTGATATTGTCATCGTCGATATAGTTCAAAGAGACACTCCATTGAAAATCATTTTTCTTCTGGATAGCGAGAGTGTATTGGTTGATAGTGCTTAGTATCTGCCGAGGAAGATAGGGAGTTGCTCTTAGTTTATCGAGCTGAAAGGAGGCTGCTTCATACTCCTTATTTTGGAAAAGAGCTTGCACGAGATAGAGCCTCACGGGACCAAGCGTTGCATCCTTCTCAAGAAGTTGCCTATATCCGCTAATCGCATCTTTGTATCGGCCCTTTACAAAAGCCAAACGACTCTTCGCATAGAGGAGCAAATTGTCATCTTTGATGGCAAGTGATTCATATAGTGGTATCAGATGCTCTACGATGCTCCACTGCCCTTTTTGAACCGATTGATCCAAGATTTTGGAAAACAGCAGAGGATTTGCAAGCAGATCCTCATCATTTAAAGCTATCTTTTGCTTTTTATGTGCAGTAGAGAGAGTATCTTGCTTCTTTTGATAGAAAACCGCTTGCTCGTTTGGTGTTTGTGTAAAATCAGGGATCAGTACCTCTTGTCTAGCAAAAACAACTATCGTTGACAATAAAAAGAGTGGAGCTATATACCTTCTATACAAAAAACCTCAATTCAAAATATCATAAAAGAATCTATAGATAATATCCTTTATAACCCTTCTTTTTCTGCACCAAAAGAAAATGCGATAGTCCTGTCTACACCATCACTAAGCACACCAACACCACCCAGCTCTGCAGCATCGGGACCAAAAAAACTTCCGGAGAAAGTGCCGGCATTGTCATAAGTCGTTCCATCATAAGTTGCTGCTAAATCACCACTGAAATCACTCCCCTCAATAGTACCATCAAACAACACATCTTCCCCAAAAATAGGATCATTGTCCATTCGTCCCGTAATTGTTCTCACACCATAATCTACAAAAATTTGAATATCATTATTTATAAACGCCCCCTCATATAAACTACTAGCCATACCATTATATGTTGCTTCACCTGTTGTAGGCATAGAACTTGTCTTTTGCCCAACATAAAAGACTTCTCCATTAGTAATATGTTCTGTACCAAAAGTATCATATGAAGCAACAACACCAAATCTAGAATAACCATAAGTAGTGCCACCAATATATCGAGCAATGGGACTTTCTTTTGTCTCAACAAAACCACCTGCCTCTAATCCATCAAGAGTTACATCTACGGGTGTGCCTCGAAAGTTATAAGTATACACTGCTGCTGCATCAACACCATCTACAGAAGCAACTCCCGCCTCTTCTCCTGTTGCTGCATAGAGACCCCTATATCCATCTGTGACCGCTGTAGGCGTGGCACCGCCACCTCCGCCACCGCCACATGCACTCAGTATCAACCCAACAATAAACACTACAACCACATTGTAAATTTTCATATTATCACCTTATCAATATTATTATTAAAATAATATATTATCATCTATAACTTAATTTTTTATACTAATAAATAATTTTTATAAATTATCGTGTTGTTATTTTAACTTTCTTGCCCAATTGTAAAAGAGTCTATCGGGATCAAGCCTTGCATCGATAGCTTTACCCGTAACGATGTGCTGTGCAAGTTCGCTTGCGCAATAAGGAGCAAAGACAAATCCTCTCGCTCCCAATGCATTGTGCAGATAAATATTTGGGATATATCTCAGAGGATACCTTCTGCCATCTAAGATATTTGGTGAGTTTTGGAGCATATACTCTACATCGATAATTTTGCCTACTGTTGGCGTATAGTCACGATTTGATGCTCGCATACCGCAATGCATCCCCGTAAGCTCAAAATCGCTACTATCAATCAGAGAGGAGGCTTTCTCTAAAAGTCCCGCAACTGACTTCTCATCACAAGGTATCACCTCTTTGACATCAAGCTCATGTGTTGCACCTATCTTGATGACTCCATCAAAATTTGCAGATATTGAGATATTTTTGTGCATCGAGAGATCGAGTTTGAGTTGCGTTTTAAAATCACCGCGATTGCCCCAGATACCCTTGATGCTCATATATCGCATATCAAATAGATCCGTCTCATATCCTGTAGCAAGAACGATATTTTTAGCACTATGCTTACCGCATATCCAAAGACCATTCTTTTGATGAAGCTCTTTTATATCACTAAGCTCAAACTCAATACCGTGTGCCATCTGCTCGCAGATACTTGGATTGCAAATGCCTGCTTGGGGAAATAAAATCGCCTCAAAATCGCTTTGAATGCCAAGCTCTTTTTTGAGCCTTTGAGGCGTATATATCTCATGTTTTAATGTGATATATCGTCTGTATGTCTCAAATTTTTGAGCATCTGTGACATCTTTTGGGATGCGCAAGATACCACTTTGTAAAAAATGTTCACTAAAATGTTCGCTATAGAAATCATAAGCAAAGAGAAAGGCTTCATCGCTGAGTTTTTTTATGGGCAGATCGATACCCACTTTTGGAGAGAAAAAAGCACCCGCTGCCCCGCTTCCACCGCCGGCAATACCTTTTTTATCGACAAGCAATACATCTTGTCCAAGTTGCTTTAAAAAATAGGCTGTGCTACACCCTGCGATACCTGCACCGATAACGATGGTATCATAGTGGTGTTTCATCTATATAGTAATCTCTTTGATATCCGCGATCTCTTTGAAGCTATTGTAGATTTGTCCGATAGTCGCTTGGCGATTGACTTTTAAAGAGAGATCATCACTATTGACCATAACCTTATCGAAGTAGTTATCTAGAGAGTTTTTGAGTGAAAAAAGAGCCTTGAGGTTCTCCTCATAACTCTCATAACTCTTTGAGGTTATCTCTCTGAACTCTCCATATAAGCTCTTCTCTTCATCAAGTTCAAATCTCCCCTCATCAACATCAAGACTCTCTACATCTTTTGATATATTTGCCACCCTTTTAAATGTGATAGATATATCTTTAAAGTCAGCTCCGCTAACGATGCTATCTAATGCTTCGCATTTTTTAAATATCTTGACTATATCGCTTTCGCCTGAACCCAATACTGCATTGAAGATAGAGGGATTCATATCCAAGCTTTTCAAGATTCTCTCCATCATAAAAGCTTTCAAATTCTCTAAATCAAACTCTTGATATCCTGCTGAGAGCTCTTGCAACATTGCATCTATATCAAAAGGCAGGTCAAATTCTAAAACGACACGCACGATCCCGTTCACGGCTCGTCTTAGTGCAAAAGGATCCTTAGAGCCGGTTGGAATCTTGCCGACACTAAAGAGACCGATGAGCGTATCAAGTTTTATAGACAGAGCAACGATAGCACTAAAAAGCGTGCTTGGAAGATCGCCCCCCTCGCCTACCGGCATATACTGCTCTTTGATCGCCAAACATACATCGCTATCAAGATTTAATGCTTTTGCGTAGTAGTACCCCATAAGCCCTTGTAGCTCGGTAAACTCATAGACCATCTCACTTGTAAGGTCCGCTTTAGCAAGTCTGATGGCTTGGCTTATCTTTTTGCCGTCAACGCCGAATTTGTTTGCCAAATTGAGTGCGATTTTCTCTTCTCTTTTTATCTTATCGGCTACCGTTCCAAGTCCGTCCATAAACTGCACAAGCTCAAGCCCATCTGTTTTGAGTCCTCTTTTTAGGTCATTTTTATAGAAGAACATAGCATCACTAAGGCGAGGCTTTAAAACCCTCTCATTACCAGAGATAACCTTGCTATAATCATCCGTTAAAGCATTGCTTACTACTACAAATTTATTTGAAAGTTTTCCCTCTCGAAATACGGGAAAATATCTTTGATTTTCTTTCATCGAAGTTATGATAACCTCCGGTGGAAGCTCAAGAAAAGAGAGATCAAAACTACCCAAAAGCGCTTTTGGATTTTCAGTGATTGCTACAACCTCTTCAAGCAAATCTTCATCTATCTCTATAGTGATACCGTTCTCTTTTTGAAGAGTATCAAACTCTTGGAGGATAAGCTCTCTTCTGCTCTTTGGATCAAGCAATACATTTCCATTTTTAAGGATATCCTCAAAGTCACCTATCTTTAGAACCTCTTGTTTTTCAAAACTTTGCATTCTATGGACATAGGTAAAATCACTACTTTTCACTCCAAAGAGTTCAGCATCCACAACTACATCATCGAGTCTCACTTGAAGCCACCGTATAGGTCTTATAAACTCATCACTCCTATCACTCCATCGCATCATTTTCCCAAATGCCATAGAGCCTATCCACTCTTGTATCATATCTTCTAACAATAAAACAGTGTCAACTCCCTCTTTTTTACTCTTGTAGTAAAGCACCTCTTTGCCTCTATCGACAATTGTGGAAAGCTGATCAAAGGCAACGCCACATTTAGCAGTAAAACCTGCCCCCGCTTTAGTTGGAACACCCTCTTTTACGGCTATCGTTACGGGAGGGCCAAAAAGCTCAATCTCTGCATCTGCTTGTTTGAGCGGCATAGCATCGTGGATCAAAACTAACCGTCTAGGAGTATAATAGAAGTGAAAATCAGACTCTAAAGAGTATTTTTGAAGTATATTTTTCCAAGATTGCTCGATCTCTTTTAGATTTTTAAGCAGTGGAATTTCCGGAAGTTCTTCAACTCCAATTTCTATAAGTAGCGGTTTTTTCATAAATTTAGATCCCTAAAGAAAGATGAAAAGATTTTATCAAATCTTTACTAACGGCGCGTTTAGTCTTTATCCTCGTAGCTATCAAGCATATCTTTGCGCCGTCCTTTTTCATCAAACTTATTGCTATAGTAATTTCTCACAATAACAAATGTGATAAAAGCAAACAAAAATGTCGCGATTATATATAAAATATCCAACATACTACTACCCCTTAAAATTTTCAAAATTTTGTCTGATTGCCTCATAAGTAACGATCCCCACGCTGAGCGCTAGATTGAGACTGCGCCCCTCTTTGCCCATCGGGATCGTGATGCACTTTTGCTTGTAGGCATCAAGTAGACTCTCATCGATGCCACTCACTTCGGAGCCAAAAAAGAAAAAATCTCCGGGCGCAAAAGAGGCATCAAAATAGAGCTGTTTGCTCTTTGTCGTTGCAAAATGAAAATTATCTCTGCCCTTATGCACCTCAAAAAAATCATCAAGGCTCTTATAGAGCTTCAGATCAAGCTTATGCCAATAGTCTAGCCCTGCTCTTTTTACCTCTTTATCCTCAATAGAAAACCCTAAAGGCTCGATGAGATGCAGTGTTGCTCCGATATTGACACAGAGCCTTCCAATGGTTCCCGTGTTGGGTGGAATCTGCGGATTGACTAAAACGATATTGAACATTAAAAAACTATCGTTTTGTTGCCGTTGATGAACACTCTATCGTTGAGTACGATTGCAAGTGCACGAGAAAGAACAATCTTCTCCACATCTTTTCCGGCACGTTGCATATCACGCCAATTAAATCGGTGATTTACAGGGATAACATCCTGGGCAATGATCGGTCCTTCATCGAGATCATCGGTTACAAAATGTGCAGTTGCCCCTATGATCTTCACCCCTCGCTCATAAGCTTGTTTGTAGGGATTTGCACCGACAAATGCAGGCAAGAAGGAGTGGTGGATGTTGATGATTTTTCCTCTATAATTGTTGACAAATGAGGCAGTGAGGATACGCATATATTTGGCTAAAACGATGTAATCAAACTCAAGATCACTGAGCACATTGTGCACCATCGTTTCATGCTCTTCACGTTTAAGCCCCTCAGCACTCACACAATAATAAGGCACATCAAATCTTCGAACTAATCGCTCGAGATTATCATGATTTGAGATAACGGCAACGATCTGCGCATTAAGCTCGCCATCGGCTTCTTTGATGAGGATATCACCAAGTGCATGCGACTCTTTTGTAGCAAAGATAACGATCTTTTTTGTGGCAGGCTCTATCACTTTTATATTTGAATTGAGTGGTAAAATAGCACTTATCTTCTCTTGAAGCTCTTGGATATCAAAATTCCCCGCTACAACACTACGCATAAAAAATCTTTTGTTATCGGGATCAACAAACTCTCTATTGCTCTCGATGTTTAAAAGGTTATCAAAAAAGACTTTTGATATCTTATAGACCAAACCCTTCTCATCGGGACAATCGATCAAAACCCTTGCATGCTTGCTTTCACTCATATATCAATCCTTTATATAAGATGCGATGACATCTCCCATTCGTGAACATGAACAGACCTCTTTTGCACCATAAGCACTGATGTCTCCTGTACGATACCCATCTTTGAGACTCGTTTTGATAGCTGCATCAATCATATCGGCCGCTTTACTCTCCCCGAGTGAATAGCGCAACATCATAGAAGCACTTGAAATAGTTGCAAGCGGATTGGCGATATTTTGACCTGCGATATCAGGAGCCGAACCATGAATCGGCTCGAAAAGTCCCACTTTCGCTCCGGTACTAGCACTTGGAAGAAGCCCGATAGAGCCACTGAGCATACTCGCGGCATCGGAGAGAATATCACCAAATATATTGCCTGTAAGTATCACATCAAACTGTTTTGGATTGCGGATAAGCTGCATAGCCGCATTATCAACATACATATGAGAGAGTTCAACTTCGGGGTACTCTTTTGCGATATCGATGACGATATCACGCCAAAATTGACTCACTTCCAAGACATTTGCCTTATCGACAGAACAGACTCTCTTATCTCGCTTCATAGCGATCTCAAAAGCGACATGAGCAATCCGCTCAACCTCTTCTTTTGTATAGATCATCGTATTGTATGCTTTATCTTCAAGCTGCTCTCTTGGCTGTCCAAAATAGATACCACCCGTAAGCTCTCTAACGACCATGATATCTACGCCCTTAAGAACCTCCGACTTCAATGTCGAGGCGTCAACAAGCTCATCATAAACCATAGCAGGACGCAAGTTAGCAAATGTACCCATATGCGCTCTGAGCCCCAAAAGTCCGCTCTCAGGTCTTAGATGTCGCTCTAACACATCCCATTTAGGACCGCCGATTGCTCCAAAAAGAACGGCATCACAGAGCATTGCACTCTCTTTTGTCTCTACAGGAAGCGGAACACCCGTTGCATCGATAGCCTCTCCGCCTAAAAGCATTCTTTTGTACTCAAAATTGATATCAAAAACTTGACCAACTTTATCGAGTACTTTTATCGCCTCATCAACTATCTCAGGACCGATACCATCCCCTTTTATAACACCGATATTATAATTTTTACTCACGCCTTTGCCCCTAACTCTTTTTTGGCAAATTCGATAAGCCCGCCAGCATCAACAAGGCTTTGCATAAATTCAGGAATAGGGTTAAACTTATAGACTTTATCTTGAGTAAGATTGATGATCTCTCCACTACTCATATCTATCTTGATTGTATCACCCTCATTTATTTCATTTGCTTCCGCAAGCTCAAATATCGGTAAGCCCATATTGAAAGCATTTCTATAAAATATTCGCGCAAAGGTCGGTGCTACAACAGCACTAATGCCGGCTGCTTTGAGTGCGATGGGTGCATGTTCTCTACTTGAACCGCATCCAAAATTTTCACCGGCAACGATGATATCGCCTCTATTCATCTTTTTTACAAAATCAGGATCTGCATCTTCCATGACATATTTTGCGAGATGTTCAGGATCACTTGAGTTGAGATATCTTGCAGCTATAATGAGATCAGTATCCACATTATCTCCAAATTTCCAAACCTTTCCTTGCACACTTATTCCTTTTGACTAATTTTCGGCGATTATACCTAATTTTACCAAAAAAGCCTCTTTTTTAATTGTTTTGAACAGAAAATTTCGGTATAATACCCTCTTTATAAAAACACTGCAAAATCTTAACCAAGGAAATCACTCATATGCCTCAAAAAGACAGTATGACCCAAATAGAAGGTCTGATCAAATCTAAGAAAAAAGGTGATGTACTTACATTCGAAAATATTGCAAAAGAGTTTATAAAACCTGTCACGCAAGCACAAGCAAAAAAGATAAAAAAACTTGCAGCCGACAATAAAAAGCAGATTATAAGTGCCTCAGAGTATGCACAATATATCACGGATAAACGAAGAGCAAAAAGAGAGAGTGATAGAAAAAAACTTATAGATGATAATAACGAAGATGAATTTGATCTCGCAAAAGAGAAAGAGCTTTTAGAGTGGAGTCGAAGTGATAGTCCTGTTAGGATGTATCTTAGAGAGATGGGCAAAATTCCACTCCTTACAAAAGATGAAGAGGTTGACCTTAGTATCCAGATAGAAGAAGGCGAAGATATCATCTTGGATGCCATCTGCTCTGTACCGTACCTTATCCAATACATTCTCAACTACAAAGAACCGCTTCTCAACAGAGAAAGACGCGTAAAAGAGCTCTTTAAAAACTTTGAAGATGCCGGCGATGAAGAGAGTGACAATGAAAATGATGATGATAGCGACAATGAAAACGATGATGAAGAAGATAATACCGCTGCTGAAGTAAAAGATGACAAAAGAGTATTGCAGGTCGTCACAAGCTTTAACAATCTCGAAAAAGCAAAAAAAGATTGGGAAAAGGGAAGAAATGAGCTTCTCAAAATTTGTGATATCGAGGATGAAAATTCCGATAAACTCTTTTATGAGCGTCTCAAAGTAGCACAAAATAAAGAGACACTTAAAAAGTCTCTCATAGAACTTGGACCGACAAGTAAACTCATCAACGAACTTGTAAAAGCGATGGAAACAGCACTTACAAGCGATGATAGTTTTGAAAAAGAGTTGAGCAGATTGGAGTATAAACTTCCACTTTTCAATGATACTTTGATCAAAAATCACCAAAAGATACTCAAAAATATCATCAACATGGACAAAGACGGCATCGCCTCTGCAGTTCCTGAAACGACAATGGTAAGTACCTATATGGAGATCAAAAAACTCTTTGAAACAAGAGAAGCAAGTAAGGGCGGTTTTGATCTTACGCCTGAGAAACTTTCTGAGATACTCAATCAGATAAGACAGGGGAAAGAGAAGAGCGAACGCGCCAAAACAAGAATGGCAAAAAGTAACCTTAGACTTGTCGTCTCTATAGCCAAAAGATATACTAATAGAGGCTTGCCTTTCCTTGATCTTATCCAAGAGGGAAATATCGGACTTATGAAAGCTGTTGATAAGTTTGAATACGAAAAAGGGTATAAGTTTTCAACCTATGCTACTTGGTGGATCAGACAAGCAATCAGTAGAGCTATCGCCGATCAAGCTAGAACTATCAGAATCCCTATCCATATGATAGAGACGATCAACAGAATCAACAAAATCATCAGAAAGCACCTTCAAGAGACGGGAAGCGAGCCTGATCTTGACACCATAGCGCAAGAAGTTGGACTCTCTGTTGATAAGGTCAAAAATGTTATCAAGATAACAAAAGAGCCTGTAAGTCTTGAAACCCCTGTCGGCGATGAAGACGATGGAAGATTTGGTGACTTTATCGAAGATAAAAATACCATAAGCCCTACAGAATCTGTCCTAAGAGATGATCTCAATAATCAGATAGACGATGTTCTTGATCAACTCAATGAGCGAGAGAAAGCCGTCATAAGAATGCGTTTTGGCTTACTCGATGATGAAAGCGATAGAACACTTGAAGAGATAGGCAAAGAGCTGAATGTAACACGTGAGAGAGTCAGACAAATAGAGTCTTCTGCTATCAAAAAACTTAAGCATCCAAAAGTCGGAAGAAAACTCAAAAACTACATAGAAGAGTAGTATGCGCTTCTTTGCTCTTATAATCGGCACAGAGATACTCAACGACAGGAGAGAGGACAAACATCTCCCCTTTCTCAAAAAAGAGCTAGCAAACTACGGTTATAGCCTAGAGGGTGTCTTTTTTATCGCTGATAAGAATGAACTTATCATTAACACTATAAGCCTTGTTGCATCCATGAAAGATGCCGTATTGCTCTCTTTTGGTGGTATCGGATCAACTCCCGATGATCTTACGAGGGAGTGTGCAGCAATCGCGCTTCGAGACGGCAATCTCCATGAGCACGAAAAAGCAAAAGAGATCATAGAAAATAAATTGGGCGAAAAAGCCTATCCGCATGCAATCAATATGGCATATCTTCCTAAAAATAGTGACATCATAGACAATCCATTTAACGGGATGCCGGCATTCTCTCTGGATAATCGCTTCTTCTTCATGCCCGGCTTTCCGGAGATGAGTCATCCTATGAGCAAAAAAATACTTGCTTCGCTCATCAAAGAGCCGAAAAAAACTTTTAGACACTCACTTACGGCACTCTGCAAAGAGAGTGAATTTATAGAGATTATGCATCAAGTACCAAGCGATGTTGAATGCTCTTCTTTGCCAAAAATTTATAGCGACGGGCCGCGTGCCGTACTCTCCGTTTCATCGGAAAATAAGCAGAGTGCCAAAGATATATTTGATAAGTTTATCATGCATCTCGATAAAAAGAATATTATCTATTCTCTTCGCGATGAAGAGGCATAGGAGATACAACAACTCTTTATCTATTTTATGCTAATATTGCGCAAATTTAATAGAGGAGCCTTCTAATATGAATATAGAAAAGATTGGCCATGGAACATCTCCGGATGAAATAAAGGTCGTTATAGAAGTACCATTAAACTCAAATATAAAATACGAAATAGATAAAGACTCAGGTGCAGTTGAAGTTGATAGAGTTCTCTACTCTGCTATGCACTACCCTGCAAACTACGGTTTTATCCCAAATACACTCTCTGATGACGGCGACCCTGCCGATGTGCTTGTATTGTGCGACTATACGCTTCAAGCGGGCTCTGTTATCAAATGTAGACTTGTCGGTGTATTGCTCACAGAAGATGAGAGTGGTGGCGATGAGAAACTACTTGCTGTCCCTACAAATAAGATTGATCCAAGCTATGCAAATATCAACGATATAGATGATATCGCACCGCACAAACTCAGTAGAATCAAAAACTTTTTTGAAACATACAAGATGCTAGAGCCAAATAAATGGGTGAAAGTAGCAGGTTTTGAAGATAAAGCTTCTGCTGCAAAAATCGTAGAAAAAGCGATCAAAAACTACAAATAATTCCCTATCCTGAACTCTCGTTCGGGATCTCAATCTTTTTCTTTATATAGCCTAATCATATATCCTAATCTATTGGTATTTTGGATGATATCTTTTCCTATTATTTTTTTCAATCGGTAGATAAATGTACGCAGGGTTATAGGATTAACCACTTCTCCCCAAAGGGCCAAGCATAAGATGTCACTCTTTATCGTTCTCTCAGGTGTTTTGCAAAGCAGGTCGAGTAATAAAATCTGTTTTGTATTTAATCCAACCTCCTTTTCATCCCTTATGAGTCTTTTGAGTTCCATATCAAAATAGATATTTCTTGCCAATTGACAACGTGTTATATCTATTTTTTGATCGTAGCTATTGTCTGTTTTCTTTGCTAATGTTATCTTGATGTTGGCAAGTATCTCTTTTTCATTATAGGGTTTTACGATGTAGCCGTAACAATTTGAGTCAATCGCATAATCTATCATCTCATTATCTGTATATGCCGTTAGAAATATGATGGCAGACTCAGGAGATAGTGTTTTTAATTTCAAGGCTACTTCACTCCCACTGATACTATCTTTAAGCATGATATCCATAAGAACAATCTCGGGATTGATAAGCGGTATCTTTTTAAGCGCATCTTTTCCGCTATCTATGATATCGCGCACATCATATCCTGCATCTTCAAGGATGTTTTTGAGATACTCAGCCGCTATAAGTTCATCTTCTACGATCACAACTCTAGGCATCATCACCCCTATCTTTTAAAGTAAATCTATACTTCACGCCATGATTGTAAGAGATATCTAGCGTGCCGTCAAACTCTTTTGTTATCAACTCTATAAGTTTCATGCCAATCCCTTTTGAGCGTGTAATCTTGTCTGTATCAATTGCATCTTCTCCATTATCGCTAAATTCAAATTTATAAAATTTATCATCTTTTTTGCAAGAAAATTTCACCATAAGTTTATCTTGATATTTTGCATATTTTAATGAATTGGTAACCATCTCATTGAGAATCAATCCTATCTTTAACATCATCTCAAGAGGAAATTTTACATCTTGGGAAAGTATCTCTATCTTGGTATCTTTTTTATCAAAAAGTTCACAGACGTGCAAAAAAAGCATTTGAGCATATTGATTGAAACTTATATTAGCATAATCCTCATGTCTGTAGAGCATCTCGTGCGCCATAGACATCGTCTCAATTTTGAGTTTATTGTTGATGAGTATATCTTTTGTATGCTGCTCCTCTTTGAGTGCTTGCAATCCAAGAATAGAGGCTAAAACATTGAGGTTATTTTTCACTCTATGATGCACCTCTTTTAACAATAGCTCCTTCTCTTCATTTGATTTTAAGAGCTTATTGTAAGAGTTTTCAAGATTGGCATAGTAAAAAATACCAAATGCTGTCATGAAAATCATAGAGATGATGAAAGCTGACATTGCATCTATATTGTGTATAAACTCATTGTTTGGATCCGTATAACCAATAAGAAGTAAGATGATGATGATAGAGAAGTGTATGGCGGTTTGAATGAATGCTGCTCTAAATGGAAAAAGAGTATAAAAAGCCAACGGAAGCAATATAGAAAAATAGAAGTTCCAATAAACAAAATTACTAAATATTATAAGTAGATAAATTTCTAGTGGACCTACCCAAACACCATAAAATCCGATGTTTAAATTTTGTGTTTTATATGTAAGTAAAAAGATAATGAAAGATATTATCACAATAAATGTCTCAATATATCCAGCGGCATAATTTTGATGTGAAAAATCTACAATCATAGCTAAAAGATTTAGAAAAATAAATGTCGTATAAAATCCATATACCAATACTTTCTCAAAGCTATTTATCTCAATAAATCTTTTAAAACTGCTTATCATCTATACGCCCGATCTAGATTAATTGAAAAAATTATAGCCAAATCAAATAAAAAATTATGTTGGAACAGTTTTAGAACACTTAGCGGTTTATAATGTTTCATTAAAAAAATAAGGGGAAAAACAATGGCAAAAGTACAAAAAGAAGTTGATGTTGTTAAAAGCAAAGAGACAACAGAGAAGATCAATGAGGATATAAAAGAACCAAAAAAGGTAGAAGCAATAGAAGAAGAGACAGCACAAGGTGAAGAAACCGGTGATGAAGCAGCAGCAACTGATAGCGGTGGACTCTCAGGATACCAAATAGCGCTTGGCGCATTGGCTCTTGGCGGTCTTGCAGCTGCTGCAGGTGGCGGAGGTGGGGGCTCCAGCGAAGAAGCATCTGTTGCAGATGAGGGCTATCTATTAGCAACAGAAATCTATGATGATGACAGTCCAAAAAGTTCAACTAAATTTGCAACTCATTCTTATGATGCAAATGGATATGAAACGGAAATATCCGTATGGTTTGATGATGATAACAATCTTGCACTTGATGATGATGAAATATATTACATTGAATATTTTACTTATGATGACAGTGGAAATATGCTTAGTAAAAATTATGATTTTAACGGGGATGAGAGCATCGACATATCATACACCTACACCTATGATGAGCATAACAATATACTTAGGGAAAGTCGTGATACCAATGGAGATGGTAATGCAGATCGAATATACACTTACACTTATGATAGTAATAACAATATGCTCAGCGAAAATTATGATTATAATGGAGATGGAAATGTAGATCAAATAATCACTTACACTTATGATAGTAATGACAATATGCTCAGCGAAAGTCGCGATAACAATATGGATGAAATTGCTGATGAAATATATACTTATACTTACGATGAAAACAACAATATGACAAGTAAAGAGTGGGATACTGATGGAGATGGGAATGCAGATCAAATAACCACTTGGACTTATGATGAAAATAATAATATGCTAAGCGAAAGTTGGGATACTGATGGAGATGGAGTTGCAGACGAAGTATACACTTATACTTACATAGAAGGTACTATTCCTGTCGAGTACGAGCATAATTATGTTCTATAAATGATCCCCATCTCTTGATGGGAGATAACCTCTAGAGATCGTCGATCTCTTTTGTTCTGTTTATAAGATACTGCGTCACCCCATCAGCAATCCCTTGCGCGACCTTATCTTGGTATTGTGCATTAAAGAGTCGGATGCGATCCGTAGGATGTGTGATATACCCCACTTCGACCAATATAGAAGGACGGCTAGCGCCCACAAGTACCCAAAAAGGCGCATGTCTCACGCCGCCGTCATATACCTTATAATGAGAGGAGAGCGCTCCGAGCATATGGCTTTGCACATCGATAGCAAGTTTATTTGAAAGCAGTATCTTGGGTCCTGAGAGGACGCTACTGAGTATCACATCTTTGCTTGTTTTATTTGTGCCTTGCAACACGGAAGCATTCTCCCTGGCTGCAACCCCTTGACTTCTAGAATCACGGGTATTTTGCAAAAAGAAAGTCTCTATGCCATGCAAGACATTGACACTCTTTTTAGGAGCGGCATTGGCGTGAATAGAGATAAATATCTTTGCATTTTTCTTATCAGCAAGTTTTGTTCTTTGTCCAAGGGTTAAAAATCGATCATTTTCTCGTGTCAGATAGACAGTATAGCCGACCTTTTTGAGCTTTGCTTTAAGTCTTTTAGCGATAGCCAAAACAACATCTTTCTCTCTTTTACCTTGACTCATAGCGCCGGGGTCTTTTCCGCCGTGACCCGGATCGATAACGATTACTTCGCCTCTTATCATATCGGATATCGTTGCTTTTGGAGCAGGCTTATTTTTAACAGGAGCCACGCCGCCATTAAATGTTCCGAGTGCTTTTGGAATCGGGATGATGTACTGCTTAGGAGAGAGTGGCGAGATATACCCCACTATCCTTTCGGACTTGGGATTAGAAAGTACGACCCTTACAACATCTTTTTTAAACTGGGCAAATCTTATTTTGGAATTATTTTTCAAAGAAACACCCGATTTACTATCTCTAAGCATGGTATTTTTTATATCATAGACAGAGCGCACAGGGCTTGTAAGTGCAAAAGATTTGATATCTTTGCTGCTTACTTTATCTCTAAAGTCCAATATAACGGCATCTCTATCTACTCTGATATCGTTGAGTATATTTTTAGCATATCCACAAGAGAAAACGAGAACAAATATAAAAAATATCTTTGCGAGGTATTTCACTTATCTCTTTTCTCCAAAAATGAGTTTTTTAAGCAGCTCTTTCACGCTAATAATCTCTTTGAGTTTGTATCCATTTGTGCCTGAAAAGAAGAGTCCTTTTTGAAGATCCCCATCGTAGGCATCACAAAGTCTATCGGCGATACAATATCCAACAATCTTTGCCTCCTCTCCTCTATGGCAAGGAGCAACACAATTTGAGATACAGGCTACCTTTGGTGCTGTTCCCTCTTGGATTGTTTTGTGTAAATTCGTCTTAACACCTCTTGCGGGATAACCAACAGGGGATTTGAAAAGTTGTATATCTTCTTCTTTCGCATCAAGAATCGTCTGCTTAAAATTATCACTCGCATCACACTCATGTGTTCCTATAAACCTTGTCCCCATCTGCACACCACTTGCACCGAGATCAAACATTCTTTTGATATCCTCATGATCCCAGATACCCCCGGCAGCAATCACCGGGAAATCACCCCACTCTTTTGCCTCTTCTACTATAGGTTGGATAAGATTTTCAAGCTGGTTCTCTTCAAGCAGGCACTCTTCATATTTGAAACCTTGATGCCCGCCACTGAGTGGCCCCTCCACAATAACGGCATCGGGGAGTCTGTTGTGATTTTTTTGCCATCTTTTACACAATATCTTTAGAGCTTTAGCTGTTGAAACGATGGGTACGATCGCAACATCGGGAAAATCTTTCACACACTCAGGCAAACTCAAAGGAAGCCCTGCTCCTGTTATAACGATATTTGCTCCGGCTTTGCATGAATCGATAACAACCCTTTTATAATCATTGATAGCATACAACACATTCACAGCTAAAGGCTTCTCGCCGCATATTTTTCTAGCATTTTTAAAGATCGCCTCAAGCGCCTTTGCAGAGTAGAAGTTAATCGCATCAACCGGTCTTTTATCTGCTGCTAAATCTTTAGCATATTTTCTATCCTCATATATACCGGTTCCAACCGTACTAATAACTCCGAGTGCACCCTCTTTTGAAACTGCTCCTGCTAGTCTATCCCAACTGATTCCGACACCCATTCCTCCTTGGATAATGGGTATATCAATTATATATTTTCCTATTTTCAATGGTGCGAATGTCACTATTTTACCTCTATCTTTGCGAATTTTCTTTTTCCAACTTGAATGACATATTCACCAACTTCTAGCTGAAGTTGAACATCATCAACCTTGTTTTGGTTCAGCTTAACAGCTCCTTGGATTATATCTCGTCTTGCTTGAGAAGTAGATGATTCGAGCTTTGCATCTACAAGCGCTTTACATATCCAAACAGACCCATCCATCTCAAATTCCTCTATATCACTCGGGATTTG
Source organism: Sulfurovaceae bacterium (assembly GCA_037383745.1). Classification (GTDB taxonomy): domain Bacteria; phylum Campylobacterota; class Campylobacteria; order Campylobacterales; family Sulfurovaceae; genus BN30871. Next base: position 24,436 of record JARROQ010000008.1, on the reverse strand, counting down.
ATTTGATTTGAAGACATTATCAAACTCCTCTTTGGCTTTAAGTGCCGCTGCTTCATCATAAAATCTCTGTGTCAGCTCAAGAGCAAGTGTCTCTTTTGCACTTTTTGGATGCAGGCTTCCATCAGCAACCTCTTTTTGCATAGAAGCAATCTCAGCTAAACTCTTTGTGCTTAAAAGCTCATAATAACGCCACATAAGCTCATCGGAGATAGAGAGCACTTTGGCGTAAATAGTGTTAGCATCTTCTGTGATGCCGATATAGTTACCCAAAGATTTACTCATCTTGGCAACTCCGTCTAGCCCTTCTAAGATAGGCATCGTTATCACCGCTTGCTCTTTACCCACCTCATAAGTTCTTTGGAGATGTCTTCCCATAAGGAGATTAAATTTTTGATCTGTTCCGCCAAGCTCTATATCACTCTTAAGTTCAACACTATCATAGCCCTGTAAGAGTGGATATAAAAATTCGGATATCGATATACTTTGATTGCTTTTATAACGCTTTTCAAAATCATCACGCTCAAGCATTCTTGCAACACTAAAGAGTGTGCTGAGTCCCACTATGCCTGCTGCACCGAGTTTATCAAACCATTTTGAGTTGTAGTATATCTCCGTTTTTGAACGATCCAAAATCAAAAATGCCTGCTCTTGATATGTTTTTGCATTTGCAGCGATGACATCGGGACTCATTACCTTTCTTGTTTCACTCTTGCCTGTCGGATCACCAATGGTTGCGGTAAAATCCCCTATGATAAGTTGCACTATTGCACCATGCTCTTGAAATGTTTTGAGCTTTTGCAGTAAGACGGTATGACCAAGATGCAAATCGGCACCCGTAGGATCAAATCCTACTTTTACCGTATATGACTTCCCCTCTTCATAGTACCCCTTAAGAAGCTTTTTTATATATTCAAGATCGATGATCTCTGATGCTCCTCTTTGGATCTCATTTATTGCATTTTCAATCAAACCACATCTCCTTTTTGTAATTTTATATTATCCATTATAAGCATCATCTAGGCTTATAATCTCAATCAAATTAAACACTTTTTTTATTTTTGTTTCTAAATTTTTCTTTTTAGACTCTTTACTCTCTACTTCTATCTGACAATACTCTGCCTCATCGATTTGATAGATACTTAGCTCTATACTATTTATATTGAGCTCCATTTTAGAGAGCTTCGTAAGAAGTCTTGCGAGGGCTCCTTTTTGATTTTGTAATCCTATAATAAGTCTATAACGATAATGCTTACGCGCCTTCCATGTAACAAAGAGCATAGCATCGCCGTTGTGCATCTTCTCATATGCTTTCTTACAAAGTTTATGATGGATAGTTGCGGTATCTTTTTCGATAAAAGCAACTATCTGATCATTTACTTTTGGATGACAGCAGTAGTCAAACTCAACACTACTGACGCTTTTGTTCGTAAAAAAACTGAAGTTATCTATCTTCTTTATCGTGGGTTTTTTATATCCTTTTTTTAATATCTCCCAAAAACTTACCTCGCGTGCCCCTATATGTGAAGCAATCTTTGGTAATATCTCCTTAAGGGAATCAAGCTGTGTTGCTACCCTATAGACAGTATCATTGTATCCTAGCAAGGAGACGATCTCAATGATATCTTTGAGCGAGACATCAAAGATACTTGCCAAGATGAGATATGCGGATGTTTGATCACTCTCTTTTATCCTTGCTTTACAAATGCTTTTTATCCCCTCTTTAGCGCGAGAAGTCTTCACGGCGTTGATCCACGAGCAGTGCAGACTCACCTCTTGTCCTCTAATGATATTGATGATATCACCGTTTTTCAGTGGTGTTAGAAGTGAGGATTTCTCTTTATTGATAAGTGCGTCTGTTGCTGTTGCGCCGAGATGGGAATGCACCATATAAGCAAAATCTAATGCTACAGAATCTTTTGGTAAAGTATAGTAATCACCCTTTGGAGAAAAGACAGAAATATCCTCACTAAAGAGATCACCCTTTGCAAGCTCATAAAACTCTTCTACTGATTCACTTTGATATTTTAGCGCCTCAAGCCATTCAAGTTTTACGAGATTGATATCTCCTTTATATTTCCAGTGTGCTGCCACGCCATACTCGGCAAATTGATGCATCTTTTCTGTTCGTATCTGAACCTCGACGATACCCTCCTCATCAAAAAGCATCGTATGGATCGTCTGGTATCCATTCTCTTTTGGCAGAGCTATATAGTCTTTAAATCTTGATATAAGCGGAGTAAAATTGAGATGGATGGAACCGAGTGCCTTATAGCAATCAAGCGGCTTCTTCAAGATGAGTCTTACAGCCAATAGATCCAAAACTTCATCTATGCTAATCCCTTTTCTTTGCATCTTTTGATAGATAGAATAGTAATGTTTTACGCGACCCAATATCTCATATCTTTCTGCTTTAATGCCATCTTTTGCAAGCACGGTTTTAATCTTCCTCAAATCCTCAAGTACATTTTTGACTCTTGAGATACCTAGCCTGTGGGCGATAGGAGCATAAACGACGAGTGTCTCCTCGGCTATCCTTTTTTGTTTCTGAGTAGGTAAAGCATCAAGCGTAAGCATATTGTGGAGCCTATCACAAAGTTTGATGACAAGGACTCTTACATCGCTAATCGAAGCGATAAGCATCTTTCTAAATGAGAGTGCAGATTTTATCAACCTCTCATCAGAATTTGAGGGGGCAAGTTCCTCGCCTCTTATCTCTACAATTTTCGTAAGTCCTTCAACAAGTCTTGCTATATCTTTACCGAAAATCTCTTCTATGTCTTTAAGTTCACAAAGAGTATCTTCTACAACATCATGCAAAAGCGCTGCTTGAACCATAATCTCATCACTACTTATATGTGCTGTTATAGAGGCTGCTAAGATTGGGTGGATAACATAAGGTAGACCACTTGCTCTCGTTTGTCCTGCGTGAGACTCTTTGGCGAGCTCTAATGCCTTCTTTGTTGCACCAGACATTGAGGGGAGGCAAGATAATAAAAAATTATCTGCCTCCTCGATAGTCGTTATATCTTTGACTTTATCTAGGAAATCCTTCAAGGGTTTTACCCTTCGTATTCGATCTCTATCTTTCCTTCAGCTATCTCACGAAGTGCTATATCGGCATACTTTAATTTACTTATATCGATATCCAAAAGTGGCTTCGCGCCGTTAGCTAACTCTTCTGCTCTTTTCCCTACTGCGCTTGCCAAAAGATATCTATCTTGGCCGGTTCTCTCTAAAGCTTTTGCTGTTATTTGTTCAATTCTTGCTTGCATTGTATTCCTTTTTATTTTTTACTCGACTACAGAGCATACATCTCTATCGCCTTTTATAATTTTCAGAAGATTTCCCTCATGGAACATATCACAAACCACGATAGGCAAACCATTCTCCTTAGCAAGTGCTATAGCAGTATCGTCCATCACTTTTATGTGATCATCGAGCGCTTGATCATATGTGAGTGATTTCAATTTTTTTGCATCTTTATATTTGTTTGGATCTTTGTCATAAACACCATCTACCTTTGTCGCCTTGATAAGTATCTCAGCTTCTATCTCGCTTGCTCTCAATGTTGCAGCTGTATCGGTAGTAAAATATGGATTTCCCGTTCCGCCGGCAAATACGACAACTCTTTTTTTCTCCAAATGTCTTCGGGCACGTCTAACGATAAAAGATTCGCCAATCTCGTGCATATCAATTGCCGATTGGAGTCTTGCCTCTAAACCTATATGCTCAAGCGCCTCTTGGATAGCAACACCGTTAATAACAGTCGCTAACATCCCCATATAATCACCGCTTGTTCTTTTGATGATACCATCAGCTGCAGCACTGACTCCTCTAATGATATTACCGCCGCCGACAACGATGCCGACCTCTACGCCATGATCGACCAAACCTTTGATCTCGTTTGCAATGAAATTTAAAATTTTGGTATCAATACCAAAACCATTCTCGCCGGCTAATGCTTCACCGGAAAATTTGACTAATACTCTTTTTATCACGACACAACCTCATTGATATTTATCGCGATTATACCAAAATATCATTTAGTGAGTGTTGAAAATGTTTAAACTCGGATCAATTTTGCCGGATCAATATGAAAAGAATCTTTTGTTGCCTCAAAAATGAGCTTACTTGCAACCTTGCCAACAACATAACCCTGCTTGATACGAACCCCTGTTTTAATAGTTGGCGCAATCTTTGAAAGTCCTGCATAAATCGTGTGCATGTTATTATCATGCGCAATAACAACGACATTGCCCAACATACTACTCTCACCCGCAAAAACTACTTTACCGTGCAGTACATTTTTGACATTAACATCTCTTGAGGGTGCTTTGAGTGTGATTGATTCATTAAAAACTTTTATCTTATAGATAGGATCAACATATGTGCCAAATTTTTTGACAATCCTTGCATTATCAATAGGTGAGATTGTCTTGGAGCCACTATATTTATATATCTTATGGGGTTTATAAGAGGAGTTGACTTGTCTTACTTTTTTGCTCGGTTGTGAATCTTCTATAGAACTAAGATCAACATTCCCTCCTTTTTCTCTCGCACTGCTTAGCTGTTCTCTGAGTCTCTTTTTTCTCTCTTCTTCTGATCTGATAGCTGCCAATCGCATCTCTTCTCGGCGTTTTGCCTCTGCTACCTCTTTATTGCGTATGATGTTAAGTTTTGAGAGTGTCGCACGAAGTGAATTTTGCTCTTTTTCGGCATCTTCTAGCTGTTTCTTATATGCACGCTCATCCCTCTCTAACAGTGCTAAAGCGTTATTTTTCTTATCTTTTTTTGCGATAAGAGTCTCTTTCATTTTCCATATCTTTGCCAATGACTCTTTGTTGCGTTCTAAGTTTTTAAGCTGATTTTTCTTTTGTGCTTCTAAGCGGCGTATATCAGAGTTAAGCTTGGCTAAAACCTTTTGATTGTGTAGTTTGTATCCCTTGTATATCTCTGTAAGCATCACGGAATCCACACTCGATTCCCCAATTCTCTCAATAGCAAATGAGATAGAAAACTGTTCAGCCAAGAGTGCGATAAAATCAGCACGCTTCTTCTCGATACTCTTTTGAGTCTCTGCCATTTTTACTTTACTTTGCTCAATCTCACTTTTAAGTCTTGCGGATTCTTGTGCTGTTTTTTTATATTCTCGAGAGAGCTTTGAGATATCTTGGTCTAGCAAATCAATCTCTTTTTCAGCCTTAGCAATATCCTTAGCAATATCTTCTAAACGATCATTTAATCTTTCATTTTTAAGTGAACTTTTTTGCAACTCTTTTTTTGACTGCTCAATCTTTTGAGTGGTGGAGGCACTAAAAAGAAGTACGCAAGAGAAAAAAAGACCAAAAATTACAACTCTCACTCCTCATTCTCCTTAATCCCCAGGACAACACTAAAAACAGAGATAATAACAATAAAAACAGAGCTTGCCAAAAGAATGGCGATGTCTTTGAGCTGAAAAAGCATCTCTTTTTGCTCAATCATGATATTGACCCCGCTTGAACCTGCCCATATAAATCGCAAATAGGAGAAAAATATCACGATTAATAATGTTGCGATAAAGGCATCACTCAAAGCTACTCTAAAAAGCACACCGCTTCTTAGCATCAAAGGGGCACCGAATATCTCCATCACTTGTATCCTCTGCCTATGTTTATAGCCCCATATCTCCATCTGTTTTATCACCAAAAAGAGACTTACAAGTACCATAAAAAATATAAAAACTTTGAGTGTAAATTTGATAAAACTAAAGAGCCTGTATTTGGAATAATAGCTATCTCCAAATGTCTCAACCCTTTTGATGTCACTGCTTTTTAAAAGAGATTTTTTTATCTGCTCTATCGAATCCATATCTACATATTTTTCAAGTTTAAGCGTGTAAAAATAGGGAAGTGCTTTGAGAATATCTTCTACATCTTTTTTGCTTTGGTTTGAAGATATCTGTTTGATTATCTCGCTTTTGTCTATCCTGCTACTTTCAGATATCTCTGCATTGAGTTTTTTAAACTCTTGGGTATTCATCTCTTTTTTTGTAATCGCGAGCATTGAATATCCATCTCTTAATGCAGCCTCATAATTACTTGTCATACGATCAAATACTAGATAAAAATCAATCCCAAGAAGTATCGCCATCATAGGCAATATAAACATAAGGTGCTCTTTAATGTATTTCATACACACCTCCGTCTTCTATCGTAAAATGTCTATACGGTAGTGAAAAAACTGTTGGTATCTTGTGGGTCACTACAAGTACCGTCGTCTCGAGTTGCGAGCATGCATTTTCCAAAAGGTCCCATATGACACCCGATGAGTAGTCATCCAAGTTTCCCGTCGGCTCATCTGCTAAAATTATAAGCGGAGTTTTAGCCAAGGCTCTAGCAACACCGACACGCTGTTGCTCCCCACCACTTAACTCCAGAGGAAACCTGTTGGCATGCTCTGAGAGCTTCACATGCTTCAGTAGTCTTTGTGCTTGTGTCTTTTGTACATCAAGAGAGAAGCCTGCTATCATAAGCGGTAAAACAACATTTTTTGCCACATTCCACTCATTGATGAGCTTATAATCTTGAAAAATAATGCCTATATGCGTCCTAAGCTCTTGGAGTTTTTTCCTAGGAATTGCTTTCATCTCCAATCCACCTACCATCAAACTTCCCTCAGTTGGTTGGAGATTGCCGTAGAAAGATTTTAGAAGTGTTGACTTACCGCTACCGCTTCTTCCCGTGATAAATACAAACTCTCCTCTTTTGACGGAAAATTTTGCATTTTGGATTATCTTCTTTTTTCCTTCATCATAGGAGAGACTTAAATTCTCAGCATGAATGACATTCGCCATCTAAAAACTCCTTCATAGCATTGTGGGCTGACATATTTGCACTTGAGCCTATGGGTTCATAAGGATAATAAGTGCTCTCTTTTTCCGATATCAAAATATATTTCTGTTCCGGTTTGGCAAAATCTCCAAAAGCACATCTCACTAAAAATGTATCTTCTGTTATCGTATAATATCGCTCAAAATGAAAAAAATAACCATCTCTAACTTGGGGCTTTTTTGGTAGATTTTGCATCATATTTTTATTATATCTTAAATCACAAAAAGAAAAACTGTATACGCTCTTTTCAAATCTACATCGGCTTGGCATACTAAAAACCTCAAAAGCATACTCATAATATTTCTGACTATCTGTTCTGAGCTCTAAGGCACCCTCTTTTTTGAGCACACGCAAGCTCTCGTTTATAAAATCCTCGCCGATCACTCTTCTATGTGGTTTCTTATCCCAAGGTACCGGAAAATGGACATAAATATTTGCACAAATATTCGAAGGGAGTATCTCCAAAAAAAGTCGAGCATCATAGTTAACAACAAAGATATTTTTTAGCCCTTGTATCTCTATCTGCTTTAAAAGCTGACTTGCGGAGGGAGTATGTATCTCCAACCCTATAAAAAGTTTTTGAGGATTGTTTTTTGCCTGATAGAGGATATGCCGCCCACTTCCAAAGCCAACTTCAACTGCCACCTCACTAAAAGATGTCTCAAAGTCGATAAAATCCTCGATTTTTTTATAGTATGCTGAGGCAAAAAGCGTTTTTTAGTGCATCAATACCTATATCTTCTACTCTAATATGTGGCATTGAAAACCTCTTTTATCGCCTCTTTTTCAATCATCTTAAACGCATCCTCACCAAACTCTTTTTGGATGTATCTCTGCATATCCTCAAAAAGCGGTGCTTCAAACTCCATCATCTCTCCACTTGCAGGATGCCTAAAATAGAGCGCTCTAGCATGCAAAAAAACTCTTGGTATCTCTGCACCTCTATATCCATAGAGCGTATCGCCTAAGATGTGCCTGCCAAGATGGGCAAGATGTACCCTAATCTGATGTGTTCTTCCCGTAAACAGTTTTGCTGCTATTAGCTCTTGTTGATTACTGCTCTGCCTAATCTTTACAAAAGAGCTCTTTGCGCTCTTGCCATCCTCTACGACACCCATTTTGAGTCTATTTGAAGGACTTCTGCCAATGGGTGCTGAGAGTATCGTTGACTCCTTGAGCGGATAGTCGATGATAGCGATATAGTATCTTCCCATACTTTTATCTTCAAGCTGCAAACTCAAAGCCTCGTGTGCCTCATTTGTCTTAGCCACAACCAAAGCTCCCGTGGTCTCTTTGTCAATCCTATGCACTATCCCATGACGCTCTTCTCCACTAATCGTTGAGAGTGAAATGCCTTTATGAATCAACCAGTCAACTAGCGTAGGCTCCTTAACGCTTGGCGCAGGATGCACTACGAGTCTGCTTGGCTTATTGATGACAAGCAGATGTTCATCTTCATAGATGATAGCAACATCAAAATCCACAGTAACATCTTTTCGCTCTTCAGGCTCAACGATTTTGTACTCTATAGCATCACTTTGAGATACTTTTTGACTCGTTTTAGTGATAATTTTGCCATTAACTTTTACAAGCTCTTTTTCTATGAGCTTTTCAACCTGATTGCGACTCACATCCATATGTGTTGAGAGCACCTTATCTAGACGACCACTCTGTGAAGGATAAAATGACTCTACACTCATACATCATCCCTCTGCCATCGTGATGGATCTAAAAGAGTGTCATCATGGATATGTTCAAAAGATGCTTGTATCATTTTAAAGATATTTTTTTGTTTACTTTCCATCTCTTTGAGCCACTCTTTCGTCGCCTCTCTTGCATGAGGCATTTTGACATTTTTCATCATCGCAGGGCATGCTTCATCCCCGATTGTTTGAAGATTATTGTCATCGGCAAATGCACGAAGCTGTGACTCTCTTGCAAGGATAAGTGGGCGGATGAGATGAACGCCTCTCTTTGTTTTATATATAGGCGCTAAGCTTCTTATGGAGCCGTTATAGAACATATTCATAAAGAAACTCTCCACGGCATCATCAAAATGGTGGCCAAGCGCTATCTTGTTAAAACCATTTTGTTCAGCATAGGTATAGAGTGCACCTCTTCGCATCCGTGAAAAATAGCTACAAAACGAACTATTTTCTCTAATGGTATCGTTTGATATCTCAAAAATATTTGTCTCATAGACATGATGTGTTATCTCATGCTCTAGGCAGTGCTGATGCAAAAGATTATAATTCTCACCCGGCATTCCATAGCTCACCGTGCACGCTTCAAATGCAAATTTAAAAGGCGCATGGCGCTCTATATGCTTAAGAAGATGAACCAAAGTAAGCGAATCTTTACCGCCGCTAAGCCCGACTAAAACTTTATCGCCCTCTTGTATGAGCTTATAAGTTGCATTTGTTTTACCTGCTGTGCGCAGAAGTTTTTTACTTATATTGATTTTTTTATCTTGCAATGTCTTCTAGCCTATAAGGGAAATTTGGATTTTTATATTTTTCTAGCAAATTATAAGGAATAACGAATGGCTCTTCACAGCATCGCATAGCTCTAGCAAAAATAGGTGTAACAGCTAAACCCTCTTTGGTTGCATACCATGAAGGAAAATCCCACACTTCTTCATCTGTATAATCACAATCATCCGGATCGATCTTCTCATTTAGATCCCATCCTTGAGATTGAAAAACCAATTTTTTTATCATTGGGGCAAAATGCTCATTTCTATATTTTGCATAGGCACTAAATGCTTCATCACTATCTCCCCATGTGTATTTGGGTGGCGTAACATCAAAAGCTAAAATCTCATCTATCTCATACCTTTTACCGCTTTTAAGTGCAATCAAATTACCGTGTGATCCAAAATCGGGATGCGCGCCACCACAATAATAACTCTGAAAACTCTTAATAGATATAAAATTATCACCTAAAAACTCTACTACGCTCGAGGAGCTTTCCATACCACTCCCATAAGTATATGGGCTAGCACATCTTAAGTAATTTATAGCAAGCATTTTTTGCTCTTCTTCAAGCCTTTGGTTGAGTTTTTGATATTTATTAGTATCAGATTTTACTCTTGGATATTCAACATCACTATGCGTCTCCTTCATCCATATAATCTGCTTTTTATCTATGCTTTTTTCAATCTTTGATTGCTTAAATATAAGATGATTTTCTCTATATTTTGTATAGCAAAGCGGCACTATTTTAAGTGAAACTTGTAGTGAATTTTTGCTGTTTTGATGCCAACTCCCCGTAAGCTTGTCTCCAATCTTGGTGAGTATAAAATGCTCCTCTTCTTTGCCTTCTTGGTGATCTAAATCGATTTTATATCTATTTTCGCTTACATCACATTCACCCATTTCTATATCCATTAATTGTGAATCATAATAATAACGCGTATTGCATGTGTCACCATAGTCTGATAGCAAGATATGAATATCTAAATTTCCGAGTTTGCCATAAGCTTGAATATCATCGGCACTTATAGAGATGATCCCAAAAAGAAACCCTAAAAAAACTCTTTTCAAATCTTTTCCACCATATGTATGATAAAATCAGCACTTATCTTTGCGCTACTCTCTAAAAAAGCATCAAAATCAAATCCCGCATCATCATCAGCGCTATCGCTTATGGCACGAAGGATAAAAAACGGTACATTAAGTGCATTACAAACAACTGCTACACTTGCACCTTCCATCTCAAGAGCATGGGCATTAAATGTATCTTTAACCCATTTTTTTCTATCACTGCATGCTACAAATTGATCTCCAGTGGCGATAACACCTTCTTTGAGCACAATACCCTTTTCTTTAGCGACCTCTTTTGCTATATCGCGTAGTTTCACATCACTCACGATGCAGACATCACCCTCAGGAACAAAACCGTACGGATGTCCAAAAGCGGTGATATCAAGATCATGTTGACACAAACCGTCTGCGATGATAAGGTCACCCACTTTCAAATCTTCATGAATCGCCCCTGCAACACCTGAAAAAAGCAATGCTTCACAACCGAACTTCTCTATAAGAAGCGTGGCAGTAAGTGCTGAAAAGACTTTGCCAATCTTCGAGTATGCAATAACTACATCTTTACCTCTATACTTACATTCATAATAGACATTATTAGCATAGCTTACCGCCTTTGCTTCCTCCATATAAGAGAGAAGTGGCTCTATCTCCTCTTGCATCGCTCCTAAAATTGCTATTTTCATCAAAGCTCTTTGAGTGCGTCTATGGTTGCTTCAAGAGATGCCATATCGCTTACATTAAAATGGGGTTTTGTTGTTGAATTTTTATTTAAACCTTTAAGAACATTTCCATGTCCAAACTCTATATAACAATCGACCATATCGTCAATATTTTTTACAGATTGTTTGTAAAGCACAGGCATTACAAGTTGCTTTGGTAAAAGCTCAAGCGCCTCAGCTTTTGTACTGTAAGGTTTTGCCGTAACATTTGAGACAACCGGAGCCACAAAACTATCTTTGAGCATTTGAGAAAGTTTTGCCTCAAGAGGCTCTGTGGCACTATCTAAAAGCGGACAATGCGACGCAACAGACATATTGAGCAACATCGCTCTTTTTGCTCCGGCACCCTTAAGCACATCTACTAGCTCTTCAAGGTCTTTTTTGATACCGGCGATAACAATCTGACCGTCACTATTATAATTGACTGCCCAAACTTGCTTACTATTCTCTCTGGCATCAGAGCAGATTTTCTCTACCGTTGCATCATCTAAGCCAAGCGAAACCAACATGCCAACCTCTTGTTTTGAACAAGCATCACTCATCAACTTACCACGAAGATTAACAAGCTCAACCGCATCAATCGCGTCGATAGCTCCACTTGCCACAAGAGCACTAAACTCACCCAATGAATGCCCCATAGTAAGCGTGGGAACAATACCTGTTTTTTGCGTAAAAAGTCTATTTGCAATAGCACTGATCAAAAGAATTGCGGGTTGTGTAAATTCTGTCTGCGCCAAATTTTCATTTTCAGTAAATAGAAGAGTTTCAAAATCAATCCCCGTTCTCTCTTTTGCAGCGGCAAACATCTCTTTTGCTTCACTTGAATTTTCAAAAAAATCTTTTCCCATGTTCAGGGCTTGTGAGCCTTGCCCCGGAAATACAAATGCACATTTTAGAGACATATAACTATCCTTTTGTTATTAAAAATTATCTTGATATTGTAGCATGCAAAGGGTAAAAAGGGGATTTTAAAAAGTGGGGGTAGCGGGCGAAAGCCCTTGATTAGTGACAGCTACCTCCGCCACAACAGCTACCTTCGCTATGATCATCACAACAAGCAACTTGACCGGAAAGAGCTTCATCATCTGTCGCTACTCTCACATCAGCTATAGTTATTGCAAACAAGAGATCTTTTCCGGCTAGAGGATGATTAAAATCAACCGTAACAGTCTCATCATCAAAAGATTTTACAGCTACTTGAACTGTTTGTCCATTTTCACCTTGACCATGAAGGACCATGCCCTCTTTGAGATCAATCCCGGCAAATTGTTCTTTTGGTAAAACTTGGATAGCATCAGGATTTAACTCTCCGTAAGCTTCACCTGCTTTTACTGTTACAGAACTGCTCTCGCCTTTTTTCATGCCGATAATTTGGCTCTCGAGACCAGGAATTATATGTCCTTTTCCCGTGATAAATTCCAAAGGAGCGCCGCCTTTATTTGAGTCGATTACTTCACTTCCGCCGGCTTCTGTTAGCTCGTATTCGATACCGACTACGCAGTTTTTCTCTTCTATCTTCATATTGTATTCTCCCGATTATTTAGTATAGATGTCATTTTAGCCAAGCAAGCTTTAGCAGGGCTTATCCAAATAGTGTAGTAAATTACTTTTTGTGATCTTTATATTTTCTCTTATTAAAGCGAGTTTAATCTCTTTTTTGCAATATTTGCACTATGTTTATTGGGGTATTTGGCAACGACTGCATCATAAAAAAGCTTAGCTTGAGATTTATCATTAGTATTCTCTAATGATATCCCGGTATGCAATAGAAGCGTATCCATATAGCTTGCATCATCATCCATGCCAACGCTTTTTTTATAATAAAATATAGCATCTTTATACTCTTTGGTATAGTAGGATATCTCGCCGAGATAATAGTTTGATTCTGCACTCTTATATCCATTCTTGTCTACTCTACTAAAGAGCTCTTTCGCATCTTTATACTTCATATTTCTATAAGAAGTTACTGCCTTTCCAAAAAGCTCTTTATTACTCGCAGAGGACTCTTTTGGTGTCTCTTTCTTCACTGGCGGTGTCACGACGGGATTTGTATTTTTTATACCTCGTGCTTTGTAGAATTCATCTTTTTTGACATAATTTTGATTGATCTCATCAATCATTGCAGCCAACTCTTTTAAAAGCTTACTTTGATCTGCTGATGAGCCGTTTTGTTCCACAGAAGAGAGTTCTGATAGCTTTGCATTAATCCCCTCTAGAACTGTGGTTAACCCATCGAGTCTATTATTTTGTTCAATAATTTTTTGCTCAAGCTCGTAGATTCTTGTCTCGTTTCTTTGCACATTATCGTCCAAAGAACTCGCCGAGAGGAACAACGGCACAAAGAGTAAAAGATTTAAATATCGCATGCGATACCTCCTATCTTGAAACTCTAAGATCCACTCTTCTGTTTCTAGAATAGCATATCTCTGTCGGTTCATTACATACCGGGCTACTCTCGCCGAGACTAACAAGAACAAATTTATCTGCACTTATCCCTTTAGATACAAGTGCCTCTTTAACGGCTTTTGCTCTTTTAAGACCAAGTGCGTAATTATACTCATCTGTTCCAAACTCATCACAATTACCTTCAATTTTTATCTGAGAGCCACCTATGTTTTCGATATTTTCTGCATTTTTGGCGATATAACTATACATATCACTCTCGACATTATAGGCTCCAAATGAAAAGTAGATACTTTGAAAACCGTCGCTACTACTGTTGTATCTTCCATCTATCATAGCACCGTTTGGAGAAGAAATTGTGTTCCTTTTTGATATTTTGAGATATTATAGCATTAGTAATATTATTTACCAATCAATTGATTGGACTTTTTTTCCACCTAAAGAAAAGAGCTCACTCTGTTTTGTTTCAAGATTGATATAGCCTATCTGACTCCCATCTCTTGAATTTTTTACAAACAATACAACCTTGCCATTCGTTGAAAATCTTGGATATTGATTTTCACCTGAGGCAGTCAAAGGATAGATATTGCCGCCGTTAGAGTTTGCAAGATAAAGATTGAAAGTATTGCCGCTAGACGCACTTGATGTCTCTCTTGAAGCATAGACTATCTTGTCCCCAAAAGCATCACATTGGTTGTTGTTTTTCCCGCGATTCACAACAGGAACAACCGAAGAACCGTTGATTGATTGTTTGAAAATATTTGCGTATCCTAGTCTGTTAGAGACAAAAACTATCCTACTCTCATCATCAACATATCTTCCGCCGACATCGATACCGCCAAAGTTTGTAATGCGTTTTTTGGCACCACTCATGACATCAATTTCATAGATATCCGGTTGACCCTCTGGCGCCATAGTTACCAATATCTTTTCGCCGTTTTTACTCACATCTGAGCAGACTAACATTCCAGCCGATGTAGCTATAGCATCTTTTTTACCATTGTATATATTGAGTCTATAGAGCGTTGGTAACTTTCCTGAAAAAGAGGTATAGTAGAAACTTTTTTGGTCTTTATCGCCCCATTTTGGAAAGAGGTTCAATCCACCTTTTATGATTGTCTTTTGATAATTGAAAGTATAATCAGCTAAGACTATCTCACTTTTTCTAGGCTCGGTATATCTCGAGAAGATAACATATCTATTGATCCACTCGATACTCTCAAGTTTAAGAGCATCATTGATGTCACTGATCGCTTTATGTGCTAAAAACGGATATTTAGATTGGCTATTCATATTGTAACTTTTTTGAAATATAGCGCTCCCGTTAGAGGCATTATAAAGAGCAACATAGAGACTGAGTCCTGCTTCAGTGGTGAGTTTATATTTGAGGATATATTGATAGGATTTTAGATTAGCCGGGATAACCGTAGAGTGAAAATCACCTTGAATTTTTTCTTTACTTGGAAGAAAGTGGCCACTCACCTTCATGTCCGCAAGAAGTATGGAGTAAAGCGTATCTCCCTTTGAGCCTCCAAGCGAATCATTCGCCTCTATGATAGCGATACTTTTTCTTGCATCACCACCTTTTTCTATGCTAAACTTAGCATCTGCACCGAAAATAAAAGAACTTACAAACAAAAATATTAAAAATTTTTTCAAAACTATTCCTTTGCGATAAATTTGACATCAATTACTAAAGACCGAGGAGCACTATGCGCACCCAATCCAACCTTTTGAAGACTCTCGAGATATTGTATCAGTCCTTCATTGAAAGCTTGATTATTTGAGCCCCCTTTAAGTCTAAATGTAAAATCACCTGTAGGCTTGATAACGAACTCCACATTTGCCGTCTCTCCCTTAAATTCACCCTGTTCACCCCACTGCGAGAGGCGCTCTTTTACTTTTGCAATATATGCATCCTCTATGCCACTCTGAAAATCCTCTTCGATCTCTTGAGCCTCTTTGAGTCTATCCATAGCACTTTTTTTCGGCTCTTGTTTGACCTCTTTTGGTTCACTTACCTCTATGATATTTGGCTTTTTAACCTCTTTATTTTCAGGCTTTTTGTCTGTTTTAACATCTTTAAAAAGATCATTTGTATCGACTACTTTCGGGGTCTCTTTTTTTGGCTTTGGCTCTTCTTTTTTAGGTTTTGGTTCTTCTTTTTTAGGCACAACTTTTTTTATCTCTTTTGGTTTTGCTATCGGTTTTTGTATCTCTTTTTTTACTATTTTTGGGGTCTCTTTTTTTGGTTTTGGCTCTTCTTTTTTAGGTTTAGGTTGCTCTTTTGGTTTTGGCTCAACCTTAGGCTGAGGAGAGTTGAGGGAAACCGATATCTTTTTTTGATCTTTTTTAACATAATTTTTTGCCTCATCACTCTCATGATGGTTAAAATAATATATAAGTGAAAAAAGTGTGAGGAGGTATATGCAAATAGCAGCTACTGCACTTACCCAAGATCTATACTCTGTCATTTTGTCATCAACGATACATTTGCAAAACCGGCTTGCTTTATAACTCCAAGCATACGCATAACATCTTTATAGGGCAACTGCTCATCTGCATAGATATATATCTCTGATTGTCTATCTATATCTTTTGAAAAGAGAGTAAAATCATCCGCAAATGTATCAAGTTTATACTCTGATTTTTTATCGATACTGATACTTTTATCGCTACTTAGAACAACATCAATACTTTTAAGCTTTTTAGCTGCAACACTTTTTGAGCCATCAGGCAGTGTTATTGTCTCTTGAAATGTAATCGTAGGTGCTGTTATCATCAAAATCGCCATAAGTACGAGCATCACATCAACAAGTGGCGTAATATTTAGATCCGGATCATCATCCCAACTAAACATTTTAGCTCTCCTGATTGAGGTTCGATAACACCATTTTTGATTGAGATGAGAGTAATGAGCTCAACTCGTACGCTTTTCTTTTGAGAATAAGGTGGAAACTATAGGCAAAAATTGCAACAAGAATCCCTGCAGCTGTTGCTATAAGTGCTTCCGAGATCGCAGGGGCAACAACACCAAGCGAAGCACTGCTTTGTGATCCGAGTGTACTAAAAGTTTCGAGTATTCCTACAACTGTTCCAAAAAGACCGATAAACGGAGAGGTTGATGCCATGATTGAAAGGAGTGTAAGATGTTTTGTTGATTGGCGCACCATATCAGAGGATGCAGCTTCGAGTATATCTATATTTGGTTTGCCGACCTTAGCTATATAGCTATAAAGTAATGATTTTTTACTAACATTAAGAGAGCGTGCCATATAGAGATCTTTTAAAGAGTTCTTCTCAATCTCAAGCCTTTTTGAAAGCACTACAAATCTATCAAAAAAGGCCCAAAATGTTACAATGAAATAAGTGGAGAGGACGAGCAATACAAAAATGGTGATTGCACTGCTCTGAGATAGATAATGAAAAAAAGTTTCAAAAAATCCCAATGACTTTAGCCTTTTATCTTTTCTATTTTACTTACTGCTGTAGCTATCGTTGCATTGGTAGTTTCAGCACTTTTGAGAAGTTCTTTAGCCTCTTCGATAGCAGCAGCTATCTCATTATCATCGCCGGAAATAGCAACAGCACCATCCACGATACAAAGCGTCTTCTCTTCATCAACTTTAACGTAACCAGAGTTAATCGCTACGGCTATCTCTTTGCTCTCGACAGTATCGATGACTATAACACCCGTATCAAGAAGCGATACCAAAGTAGCATGCCCTGCTAATACACCAAACTCACCTTCACTCCCCGGGAGGGTTACTTGCTTGACATTATTATCAAAAATAACACCACCGGGTGTGACAATTTCAAGCTTGAAAAATTCCATTCATTACCCTTAAGAAGCTTTTGCTTTCATTTTTTCGTTTTTAGCCAATACTTCATCTATATTTCCTACCATATAGAATGCGGCTTCCGGCAAATCATCATATTTACCCTCTAAGAGTCCTTTGAAGCCATTGATTGTATCTTCAAGTGTAACATATACGCCTGGGCTTCCCGTAAATACTTCAGCAACATGGAATGGTTGTGAGAGATATTTCTCTATCTTTCTTGCTCTCTCAACAGTCATTTTATCCTCTTCACTCAACTCATCCATACCAAGAATTGCGATGATATCTTGAAGATCTTTATATTTTTGCAATATTTGTTGCACGCCTCTAGCAACATTATAGTGCTCTTCACCCAAAATATTTGGATCAAGCAAACGTGAACTAGAATCAAGTGGATCAACCGCAGGATAAATCCCTTTTTCGGCGATAGATCTGTTAAGAACCGTTGTTGCATCAAGGTGAGCAAAAACAGAAGCCGGTGCAGGGTCAGTCAAGTCATCTGCCGGTACATAAACAGCTTGAACAGATGTGATTGAACCTTTTTTAGTTGATGTAATTCTCTCTTGAAGTGCACCCATTTCACGCGCCAATGTCGGTTGATAACCAACCGCTGAAGGGATACGACCAAGCAAAGCTGACATCTCAGAACCTGATTGAGCAAAACGGAAGATATTGTCAATAAACATCAAAACATCAAGTCCCATCTCATCACGGAAATACTCAGCCATCGTAAGACCTGTAAGCGCGATTCTATTTCTAGCTCCCGGAGGTTCACTCATCTGTCCGTAGCACAGAGCAACTTTATCAAGTACATTTGACTCTTTAAATTCATAATAGAGGTCATTCCCCTCTCTTGTTCTCTCACCAACACCGGCAAATACAGAGAGTCCATCATGCGCATGTGCGATATTGTGGATAAGCTCTTGGATGATAACGGTTTTACCGACACCGGCCCCACCAAAGAGTCCAACCTTACCACCTTTTGAATATGGAGCAAGCAAATCAACAACTTTGATACCTGTCTCAAAAACTTCAGTTTTTGTACTTTGCTCTTCAAACGTAGGAGGCTCTCTGTGAATTGACCACATATTTTTAGCTTTCAACTCTTTGCCACCATCGATTGTCTCACCGATAACATTAAATATACGACCAAGAACCTCTTCGCCAACCGGCACTTGTATAGAATCGCCCGTTGCTTTGACTTCTTGTCCTCTTGAGAGACCCTCAGTCATATCCATAGCGATAGTTCTTACACGGTTATCACCAAGTTGAGCGGCAACTTCAAGTACCAACCTCACATCCTGACCATCAACTTTAATGGTCGTCTCTAATGCTTCATTTATCTCCGGAAGATAATCGCTGAAATCAACATCAACTACCGGACCTAAAACTTGAATTATTTTTCCTATCATTTCTATTCCTCTCCTAAAAAATTATTTCATTGATTCCACACCACTGATGATCTCTATGAGCTCAGTAGTAATGGCTTCTTGTCTTGCTTTATTGTAAGATATAGTGAGTCTATTAACCATATCTTTCGCATTGTTTGTCGCTGCATCCATCGCTTGCATTCTAGCACTATGCTCTGCAGCAAGTGAATCTATAAGTGCATAATAGATAGAAAACTCTATATATCTTTTTACCAAATCTTCGAGTAGTGTATCATTGTCATCAGGCTCCAACTCAAGATCTGATGGAGAACACGATTCGCCGATACTAAGTTGACTTGGGTCGATAGGAAGCAGTTGATTTTCTCTAATCGCTTGCGTAATCATATTTACATAACCGTTATTGACCAAAACAACTCTCTGCGTTTTCCCTGCTATAAAATCTGAAGCTACCTCATGTATAAACTCTGAAGATTTTTCAAACTCAGGTGATGAACTCAGTCCTGCGATTTGATCAAGCATATCGATTGCATTAAATCTATAATAGTCGATTCCTTTTCTTCCAATCGCTCTAAGTCTAACCTCTGCGCCCTCTTCTTTATATTTAGCAATCAATCTATTGACTCTCTTTATCGTTTGAGAGTTAAAACCACCGCATAAACCTTTGTCAGCTGTGACAAAAACAACATCAACAACCTTTGGATTCTCTATATTTTTAAAATATGGAGTATCTGATAAGCTTGATTCACTTTCACACATCTTTTGTGCAATCTCGTTTATAAGCTCATTGAGTTTAGCGGCATATACTTTAGACTTCTTAGCTAGCTCTTCAGTTCTTCGTAGCTTTGCAGAAGATACGAGTTTCATCGCACGCGTTGTTTTTTGCGTGTTCTTAACACTCTTGATCTTGCGCTGAATATCTTTTAAACTTGCCATATTTTTTTACCTTTAAGCCGAAAAAGATTCTTTAAAATCTGCTATAGCTTTTTTAAGTGCTTCTTCGCTTTCGTCTGTTATTTTTTGTGCCGTTCTGATATCATCCAATACTGAAGCGTATTTTGAATCCATAAACACATAGAGTTCGCTCTCAAATTTTGTGATAGAAGATACAGGAATATCATCAAGATATCCTTTTGTACCTGCAAATATCATTGCAACTTGCTTCTCGATTGGAATCGGAGAGTATGGCCCTTGTTTTAACACTTCAACCATTCTTTGCCCACGCTCAAGCTGTGCACGACTATGCTCATCAAGGTCACTTGCAAACTGTGCAAACGCTTGCAATTCTCTAAATGAAGCAAGGTCAAGTCTTAATGTTCCTGAAACTTGTTTTGTTGCTTTGATTTGAGCAGCACCACCAACACGAGAAACTGAAAGACCGACGTTGATAGCAGGTCTAATGCCTGAGTTGAAGAGGTCAGTTTCAAGGAATATCTGACCATCAGTAATCGAGATAACATTAGTTGGAATATATGCAGAAACATCGCCCGCTTGTGTTTCAATGATAGGGAAAGCCGTGATTGAACCTGCTCCTAGCTCATCATTGAGTTTTGCTGCACGCTCAAGGAGTCTTGAGTGAAGATAGAAAACATCTCCCGGATACGCTTCACGACCCGGAGGACGTCTTAGGATAAGCGACATCTCTCTATAAGCTACCGCATGTTTGGAAAGATCATCATAGAATATAACCGCATGTTTGCCGTTATCTCTAAAATATTCTGCCATAGTGACACCTGCATACGGTGCAAGGAATTGCAGTGCTGCTGATTCTGAAGCGCCTGCATTAACAATAATTGTATAATCCATCGCACCATGCTCTTCTAGTTTTTTCACGATTGCAGCAACAGTTGACTGTTTTTGACCGATTGCAACATAGATACAAACAACATCTTGACCTTTTTGGTTGATGATTGTATCAATCGCCAGTGTTGTTTTTCCTGTTTGTCTATCACCGATGATAAGCTCTCTTTGTCCACGACCAACCGGTACAAGTGCATCGATAGCTTTGATACCGGTTTGGAGTGGTTCATGAACTGATTTTCTTGCCATAATCCCCGGAGCTTTCTCTTCGATAAATCTCGATTCACTACTCTCTACAACACCTTTACCGTCAAGTGGCTCACCAAGTGGGCTTACAACTCTCCCTTTAAGTCCATCTCCAACCGGGGTTTCTAGAAGGCTTCCTGTTCTTTTTACGCTCATACCCTCTTGAATGCCCGTAGTTGCACCAAGAACAACTACACCTACACTTGATTCTTCAAGGTTAAGAACAATTCCTTGTTTAGAGTTTTCAAACTCAACTATTTCACCCGCCATTACATTGTTTAGACCATAAACATTTGCAATTCCGTCTGCAAGGCTTACTACTTTACCGACTTCATTGATATCGATATTGATCTCAAAATTCTCGATTCTCTCTTTGATTATCGAGCTTATCTCATCTGCTTTTAATTTTGTTGCCACTACTATACTCCTTTTTATAATGCTTTACTGATAAATTCAATCAACTGCTCTTTAACTCTCTCTTTTGAGAAGTTTACCTCAACACCAAGATCATCAACCACAACTTTGACCCCCTCATTCTCACCCTTTTGATAAGATAAGGAGACTTTTGATTGTGTATAATTTCCGATGGTATCTTCAAGTTCAGTGAGCTCTTTTTTATCAATTTTCTTTTTGCTAAACACAACTCCACTATAGGCATTTGCCTCTTTTTGGAGATGCGCACCAAGCAATTTCGTTATATACGGTATCAACATCAATCTATTTTTCTCACCGAGAATATTGATAAGATTGACAAGATTGCTATCTAAAGATTTCCCCATTGCATCTATGATAACTTGTGCTTTCTTTTTGCTCTCAATCATTGGTGATTTGAGCGTAGCAAGAAGCTCACTATTGTTACATATCGCATCAGAAAGTGTAGATAAAACTTTTTGATAATCCGATGGACTTGCATTTTTTGTTCCAAGAAGAGCTTTTGTATATCTGTTTGCTATTAACTCTTCCATTATGCCACCTTCCCTTTAAGGATATCTATAACTTTCTTTTCATCTATTTGGATATCACCGGATGTTATGTTTTCACTTAATATCTCACCAATAGTCTCTTTTGATTTTTTACGAGACTCTAAAGATTGTTTTTCAGCATATTGCTTCTCAAGATACTCAAGATCAGAAAGATTTTGGCTCATGATATTATCAGAGAGCAGTATAGCCTCTTTTTTTGCATCCGCCACAATCTCTTTTGCCTTTTTTTGACTCTCTTTAAATTTGGCTTCAGCCTCTTTTTTTGCCTCTTTGGCAGCTTGAAGTCTCGCCTCTATCTCAGTAAGCTGTTTAGAGATGCCTGCTTTTCTATCTTTGAAAAAATTAATGATAAGATTTTTCGTAAGATAAACAAGCAACACCGCAAAGACAGTAAAGTTGAAAACTCTTGGCCAAAAATCACTCTCATATCCCGTCATCGCATAGTATTTACTATGACCACCCTCTGTACCTGATGCCAAAAGAATCATCGGCAACAAGAAAGAGACGGCTATAAATATATATCTTTTATTCATCCTACCTCCTACAGCTTGCTAAATTTAGCTTTTAGGGATTCTTTAAATAGAGGAAGTTGGGAAAGAATTGAGTTCTTTAACTCTCGTTGCTCTTTACCTAATTCGTCTAAAAACTTATTGTAAGATGACTCTAACTCGTTTTGCTTTGCTTCTAATTTGCTTTGGGCAATGTTTTTTGCCTCGTCTATAGCCTTTTGTCTTATCGTGGCAGCTTCACTCTTCGCTTCATTGATGATTTCATTTGATTTCATATAAAGTTCATCACTGTTTGAAGAGAGATTTTTTGATGCCTCAAGATCTTTAGCTATGGAGCTATCTCTTCTATCCATAAATTCTACAAGTGGTTTATATGCGATTTTATTTTTTTGATTCTATAATCAAACTCTGACAAAACCATAAGTTCTTTTGATGATTTCTCTATCTCAAACTTGTCACTTTTAGCAGGGGTGTTCTTTTTCTTACCACTCTCTTTGAGTTTTTGCACCATAAGCTCAGCCTGTCTTACACTTAGTTTCTGACCGATGATTGTGTTAAGCGCAAGTTTTTGCATATCATTATCCAAAGAGACGAGCACTTTAGCATGTCCTTGGGAAAGTTTTTCAGAGACAATGGCTTCTTGGACGTCATCTATAAGATTGAGCAATCTCAATGTATTGGTAATCTGCGATCTACTTTTATGAACGATATTGGAGAGTTCATCATGTGTTATATTGTGCACTTCTATAAGCTCAGAATAGGACTTAGCAAGCTCTATAGCATTGAGATTTTCTCTTTGAATATTTTCGATAAGCGCTAATTCTCTCAGCCTAATATCATCTATATCTACGCTAGCAATGATTGCTTTTATCTTATCGATACCTGCAATCTTATGCGCTCTAAGTCGTCGCTCACCGGCCACTAAGATATAGCCGTCTATCTTTGATATAACAACAATAGGTTGCAGGAGTCCATGCTCTTTGATTGAGCCTGCCAAATCATGAAGTGCCTCTTCATCAAAATGTTTTCTTGGTTGATACGGATTTGGAGCAATAAGTGATATATCGATATCTTCTATAGTATCTTGTGTTTTATCTATACTGAGATTTTCAACAAAAGATTGGTCTCTAGAGTATGCCTCTTCTACCTCTTCAAGTATTGCTCCTAGATTTCTGCCTAATGCCATATATCAAGCTCCTACTATGATAGCTTTTGCTAGATCTTCATATGCTATCGAGCCTTTTGACCCACTTGCGTATTCGGTAACCGGCTTACCAAAACTCGGACTCTCTGCTATCCTTACATTTCTAGGTACTACGATGCACTCTTTGCTTTTTTTAAGCCTAAAGAGTTGATCTTTAAAATGGTGAGTAAGATCACTCAGTACTTGCTTGGAGAGGTTATTTTGTGTTGAGAACATAGTCGGCAAAAAGCCTTTAATTTTAAGCGTAGGATTAATCGTCTTCTTAAGAAGACTTACCGTATTCAGCAGTTGTGCTAACCCCTCAAGTGCAAAAAATTCACACTGAATAGGGATAATAACAGAATCAGATGCGCTTAAAGCATTGATAGTAATCGGTCCCAATGCCGGTGGTGAATCTATGATGATATAGTCATACTCACCAACAATATCTTTGATCTTATCTTTTAAGATCAACTCTCTATCTTTTTTGCCGGCATTATAATACTCTTTTTCTATACCCACTAAACCTATATTTGAGGGTGCCAAATCGAGATTTTTTATAGAGCTTTTGAGAATGACTTCTGATATCTTCTTTGAGCCTATAAGCGTATGGTAGATATTAAACTCATAATCACTTCTACTAAAGCCTAAACTTGTCGTCGCATTTGATTGCGGATCGATATCTATGAGAAGAACTTTTTTGTTATTACCGGCAAGTGATGCCGATAGATTGACAGCTGTTGTTGTTTTTCCCACGCCACCTTTTTGATTGGCAATACATATGACTTCACTCATCTTAGACTATACACCCTCTCGTTATTTATGATTATTGATCCATCCTCGCACAATTGCGCACCAGACAAGCTCTTTTGATAGTTATTGATATGAACATAACTATTTTTGTACTTCTCAAATTCTATCTGATATTTTATAAATATTTGCTTCCATG
>JARROQ010000007.1:0-44818 GCA_037383745.1 Sulfurovaceae bacterium | reverse complement strand
CCCAAAGAGGAGCCAAAGAGAGAGGTTCCTATCCAAGATCATCCTGTTGTGCAAGAAGCAATCAGCCTCTTTGAAGCACAGAAGATAAGGATCATCAAAAAGGGTTAAGTTGTCATCGAGAGAAGCTTAGCTTCGCAGCAATCTATCTAAGAGTAAGGAGCAGAAAATAAGCTATCACCCAACCCCCTATAATCGGTATCCGACAATCATCTTGAAAATAATTTTGCTCTTAACTATTTTCATGTTGATGCTGATGACACTTTGTGCCTGTGGGGCAGAAAAAAAGGAAGATAGCACCATGCATATAACCAAAGGACTTACTCCTGCTATCTCACAATACAATGCTTTGGAACAAACGCTCATAAAAAAGGTAAGCGAAAAACTAAGTGCAAATGGCTATCCCCTAAATGAACTAACAAGAGTTTATCTAAAAGAGAGAATCAACAACAAAAATGAGTATTATTATGCTAAGCATGAAATCCTTTTTCTTATCAACCCTGCTATCTATAAATCAGGTACCGGTTATATAAGTCCGATGGAGAGTATTACGGTAGTGTGGGATGACCCATCGGTAGTTTATACTCCTGATGGGGGTATGGAGTTTGAAATGGGACACAAAGTAGATGAAAAAGATCTAGTACTTACGCTTTTTAGACTGCAAGAGAACTACGCTTTTGCTGCACCGTTAAAAAATCAGGAAGCCGTTTTCGATAAAATCAATGAAATATTTCTAGCATGCGAATCTCAAGAGATCAAACATCTAACTTCCAATGGGCTCCCCGAGCTACTTGTAAATCATCAAATCATCATAACTGAAGATGCAAACAAAACAGATGAATATAAAGTAACCATTAAAAGGATAGGCGATAGGATCCTTGATGAAGATCATTTCAATGAGGCGGATACCTTCTACTTATTTAGTGTCAATCTCAATACAGGCTCATTGACTCTTTTAGACAAATTTTATCCGGATTTTTATCCAACTCCAGATATACCAATCAACGAGTAATGTTTCTTGTTCCCATGCTGTGCGTGGGAATGTATACATCGATATTTTAGTATATTTACTCCATTAAATTTTTGCACTTGTGAAAATGCATTGGTATCGTCTGACCACTATGCTCCTCTATATTCCAGAAAGCTAATCAGCCTTAGCTATGCATTGCTTTATAGTTAAGGTAAAATACTTATAATATATTAATATTTCCATAAAGGCAACATATGGCACGTATCAAAAAATTCTCAAATAAAATGTTTTTAAGTGACCTGCACCAAATATTTAGTTTTGACAGTCATGATGAATTGGAAAAATACAAAACTTCGTTGTTCCCAATTGGGAAAACAACTGATGAAATCCAAACAACATCAATATTTTTATCGTCATTGAGTGCAGTTAAAGAATATAGAGAAGAGGTCTTTACTGATATTGGATTTAAAAAAATCAAAAATCAAAATATTCAACTACATGCATATCAAGAAATACCATGTAGCGAAGGAGATGATAGACCAGATGGATTATTAGTAATTACAAGTGGTATTTATAATCCAGTTATTGAATGGATTTGTTTTTTAGAAGTAAAAATTGGAAATAATTTAATCGGCACGGAGCAAATAGAAAGATATATTGATACTGGCAAGAAATTAAATATTGAAAATATAATAACCATTTCCAATCAACTTGTAACTACGCCATTTGAATCGCCAGCACAGATAAAGAAGAGAGTTAAATACAATTTATTTCATTGGTCATGGGTCTATTTGTCAGTTACAGCTGGGAGATTATTAAGAAATGATTTAGTAGAAGATGTTGACCATATCTATATTTTGACAGAATTACGAAAATATTTTGATAATCACTCTGGGTTAAAAAATTATACTGGAATGGATTCAGACTGGAAAGAATCTACTGAAGAGTTTTTAGAAAAAAACAATAAAGACTTAATTCAAAAAATCATAAATTCTTACAAGCAAGAGGAAAAAGATATATGCCTTCAATTAACCGATAGCACAGGACACTATATTCTATTAAAAACCAATAGTGAACCTAGGGAAGAAGTTTTGCGAAAAATGCTCACTGAAAATAAAATAATTACTTCTACATTTTTTATTCAAGAAAATCCCAAACAAACATTTAGCATTGATATAGATTTTGTAAAACGTAAAATTATATGTTATACCAATTATACAATTAGTGCAGGAAAAGCGAAAGCTCAAACAACAAAACTTATAAATATGTTCACTAAAGATATCTCCAATGAAGATGATATTTATATTGGTGCAATTTATCCATATAAAACAAAATCCAATATACAATTTGAAACTTTGGCAAATTTGTTAAAGCAAAAGGAAGAAGGGCAATATTGTATAGTAAATAAAGACATGGGTGATACTATTAAAGAGTTTGACTCTCGCTTGGGTGATGACGACATCACCCTCACTATAAACCTTTATCTTCTGTGCGTTCGCACATCTTCCCTCATCATCAAGCGATTGCCGGTGTCATTTGACTTCTATTTTTCTATCCACTCATCGTGAATTTTTTCATATTTATGCTTCACGGCTGCCCATGCTACCTTGCGTGCGGTATCCTCTCTTGAATCACCCTTATCAAAACGTTTTTCAGGGTCAGCATATTCTTGCCACGCGTTATTGAATGTTTCTCTGTAAATATCCTGTGCATGAGGAGGAAGCACGTTAGTTACATTCTCCGGTAAATCTTTATTGGTTTTATAAGGCATTATGACTCCTTTTTTACGGGAACATTAGAAATAAACAAGATATTTTGTCTATTTCATTTATTATAACAGAAATAAAACGATCTGCATTAAACTCAAGATTTTCAACCGGAGACTTTCTGCCTAGTTGTAAACTTGCAAATTATTAAGAGAGTGTGAGGAGGAAAGTCCATATGTCTACAAAGAGTCTTTTATAAGAGCATACTCTTCATTTGTAAAAATTCTTGATCTTGTTATAAACTGATAGCCTAAATCAATCTCCAATGAAAATGAGTTCCCAAAAGCGCCTTTCTCCTCTTTGACATCAATAATGACTTGAGAGTGTCTGAAGTATTCAAATTGGTCTTTATCCATAAAGAACTCACATCCGCTTATCTCACCGAGTTTTACATTTCTACTTGGAACATAGAAATCACCTTTTTCATAACACATCGGTACCGTTCCATCACAACAGCCGCCACTTTGATTAAAGACTAATTCCCCATGCTCCTTTTTTAATTTTTCAATAACTTCTACTGCCTGCGGTGTGACTAACAATCGTTCTACTTTCATTGTAAACTCCAAAATATTCTAAGTGTGGAATCAAAATTGAGCTTTGATTCCACGCAATCTTTTAGCAATCTATTAAAAAAATCCTAATGCGTTTTTATTGTAGGAAGTTAAGATGTTTTTAGTGTGTCTATAAGAGTTCAACATCATCATATGCGTCTCTCTACCGATACCTGACTTTTTGTATCCACCAAATGATGCATGAGATGGATACATATGATAACAGTTAACCCATACTCTACCGGCTTCAATTCCTCTTGAAAATTTATGTAATTGGTGAGCATCTCTTGACCATACACCGGAACCTAATCCATAAATCGTATCATTAGCAATTGCTAATGCTTCATCTTCATCTTTAAATGTTGTAACGGCAAGAACAGGTCCGAAAATCTCTTCTTGGAAGATTCTCATTTTATTGTGACCTTTCAATAGTGTTGGTTGGATATATTTTCCATTTGGATGTGTTTCACTGATATACTCATCTCCACCGATTAAACATTCAGCGCCTTCTTCTTTCCCGATTTTGATGTATTCCATGATTTTCTCTTTTTGAGAAGTTGAACATTGAGCACCCATCATACAAGTTGTGTCTAGAGGATTGCCCAATTTAATGGCTTCAATTCTTTCTAAAACTCTTGCCATAAACGGTTCATAGATTGATTCTTGGATTAATGCACGTGAAGGACAAGTACAAACTTCACCTGAGTTAAATGCAAATAGAACCAAACCTTCAATTGCTTTATCAAAGAACTCATCATCAGCATCCATAATTGATTCTAAGAAGATATTTGGAGATTTTCCACCAAGTTCCAATGTAGAAGGAATAATATTTTCAGTTGCATATTGCATAATCAACTGACCGGTTGTAGTTTCACCGGTAAATCCAACTTTTTTGATCTCTGGATGCGTTGATAAATGTTTACCAATTTTTCCGCCTGAACCATTGATAATATTAACAATACCGGCCGGTAATACATCCTGAATAATTTCCATTAAAATTAAAATAGACATTGGAGTGGCACTTGCAGGTTTTAAAATAACGCAGTTACCGGCAGCCAATGCGGGTGCAATTTTCCATGCAGCCATTAATAATGGGAAATTCCAAGGAATAATTTGAGCTACAACACCTAATGGCTCATGAATTTCTTGTGATACCGTATCTTCATCTAGATCAGCAACCGTACCGGTTTCAGCTCTAATAACTGAAGCAAAGTATCTAAAATGATCGATAACTAAAGGTATATCTGCGGCTAAAGTTTCTCTAATAGCCTTACCATTATCTAGGGTTTCAGCGATTGCCAATTTCTCCAAATTGGCTTCAATCGCATCTGCTACCTTATTTAGCATAAGACTTCGTTCAACGATTGAAGCATGCTTATAAGATTCAAATGCTTTCTTTGCCGCTTGAATTGCCAATTCAACATCTGCTTCATTTGATCTTGGAATTCTTGTTAAAACTTCACCGTCAACGGGAGAGATATTATCAAAATACTCACCACTGCACGGAGCCACCCACTCTCCACCAATAAAATTCTCATATTGAGATTTGTAAGTTGGTTTTGCATATATCATCTATTTTTCCTTTTGTAAATAATTTGTGAAGAAACTTAACGAAATTTTTCCGCCAAATTTTTTCTCCATCAAACACTCTACACTACTTCTGTAGCTTGAAAATAGCGACATCATTTTAAAAAAATAGTTTATTATGCCTAGGATATACGCCTTGTAACGATAGAGTATAAATCAAAAATAGAGCATTTTAAAATTTATCGCTATATTAAAGCTATATTTTTTACAATTAGAAGAAAGTATCATGAAATATTATTTTGTATTTATCTTGTATAATTAAAAAATGAAAACATATAACTTCATTTATCAAAATCATCACTTTCATGAGGATGTTGATTATTCTCTATTTCAAAATGAAAAAGATATTTTGATCCAAGTATTTTGCGGTCAAGATGAAAGCACTTTAGAATACATCACGACTCTTTTGCTTGAGAATCTACCTCAAGCTATTTGCATCGGAACAACAACGGACGGAGAGATAAAAGATAAAAAAGTCTCTACACTCAAAACAGTTGTCTCCATATCTGTTTTTGAAAAAACTTTTCTCAAAGCATCCATAAAAACAGGTTCAGACTCTTTTGAAAACGGCTATGAAATCGCAAAAGAGATAGTCACTGACAATACAAAATTAATCATAACTTTTACAGATGCGACAACTACAAACGGTGAAGATTATTTAAACGGAATATCCGCATATAATCAAAATATTATGGTTTGTGGAGGAATGGCAGGAGATAATGGTGTATTTAAAAAAACATCTATATCCTGCGGGAAAAAAGTTCTCTCCTATGGTGCGGTAGCTGTATCTTTAAATTCAGATGTTTTGCAAGTAGCAAATGATTATAAATATGATTGGTCTCCAATAGGCATAGAACACACAATTGATAAAACGGAAGGGAATAGAATCTATGAAATCTCAGGAATGAGGGCAATTGATTTTTATAAAAAATATTTAGGTGACAGTGATTCCCACACAGAGTTTCCCCTTATTGTCGAGCGAAACGGCATCTCTGTAGCAAGAGCAGTTCTTACGAGATATAGTGATGGTTCCTTAGGATGCGGTGGGAACTTATATGAAGGAGATAAAGTAAGACTCGGATTTGCAAATGCCGAAATGATTATGAAAAAACCGTTTGAATATTTAAAAAATATAAATAACTATCCTGCGGAGAGTTTTTTTATATACTCATGTATGGCAAGACGAAGATACATGCAAAACCTCATCAAAGTCGAGATAGAACCTTTCGCCAAGATTGCTCCGACTTGCGGATTTTTTACCTATGCAGAGTTTTTCCATACAAATCAAAAAAATCAATTGATGAACCAAACTATTACCTTGGTCGGCTTGACTGAAAATCCTGATTCTAAAAATAAGCTACCGCCTCCTAAATCTTATCTTGTAAATCATAATGATACTTCCTATGCAAAGACAATTCAAGCATTGACAAATCTTATTCAACAAAGTGCAAAAGATCACAATGAGCAGTCAAAAGCACTAGAAAAACAGATAGAATATTCACAAAATCTTCTAAAAAATCAAAAACTCTTTCTCAGACACGCCGTTCATGAGACGAATACTCCCTTGTCGGTTATTATGAGTAATATTGATTTACATGAAATGGAGCATGAAAAAAGTGTATATCTTGAAAATATCGAAGTTGCCATGAAAAATATCTTCTCGATTTATGATGATTTAAGCTATATAGTTAAAAAAGACCAAATCCAATACAAACTTTACTCCATTGATTTAATAGATTTCGTGAGAAATAGAATCTATTTTTTTAAAAATGTAGCAAATCAGATGGAATCACAATTTATCTTCGATACAAATTCTAAAGAGATGCTGATCCAATTTAATGAAACAAAACTACAAAGAATTATTGATAACACTTTGACTAATGCAATCAAATACACCTTTGAGGGCAAACCGATTCAAGTAATACTAAAAGAAACAACAGAAGGCATAGAGTTCTCCGTATCGAGTCACTCAAAAAGAATCCAATATCCCCAAAAGGTATTTGAAGAGTATTATAGAGAAGAGAAGTCCAAAGAGGGTTTTGGCTTAGGATTAAATTTAGTCAAAAGAATTTGCGATGAAGAGGGCGTGAAGATTACACTTACATCAGATTTAAATGCCACTTGTTTCACCTATCTATTTAAAGGAACTCAATGAAAATACTGCTTCTTGAAGATGATATGATGCTCAATAAAGCCATTAGGCAATATTTAGAATCCACCGGACATGTAGTAATATCTACAACCGACGGAAATAACTGTTTAGAGGTTTTATCCAAAGATCGTTTTGATTTACTTGTCTTTGACATCAATGTACCGGATATCGACGGACTAAGCATATTGGAGAAACTGCATGAACAAAAAAGAATGGTGCCGACCATTTTTATCTCTGCACTCATTGATATTGAAGATATTACACGAGCCTTCGACATAGGGTGTCACGACTATTTAAAAAAACCGTTTCATCTAAAAGAACTAACACTTAGAATCAACAAACTTCTCAAAACCAGACAAGTTCCACAGGAACATATAAGATTGTCTCAATCCTATGGCTTTGACTCAAAAAATATGATTTTATTTTTTGATAACGAACCGCAAATTTTGCCAAAAAGACAGATAGAGATTATAGATTTACTAGCAGCTAACAGAAGTTTAGTATGCAATTATGATATGTTTAGGGATTATGTCTGGGATGACTATGAGATTGATAATGCAACAATCAGAGCAGAGGTCAATAGAATCAAAAGGGTGTTAAAGGAGGATTTTATTATAAATATTAGAGGAATTGGCTATATGATAAAACGACCGAATTAGGCGGCTGCTTATCCTAGACCTCCTCTGGTTTTTTCATATTCACTCCATTAGATTTGGTATTTATGAAAATGGTATTGGCATCATCTGATGCTTTTATCTTGACAGTCTTAAGTCTTAAACTTTAAAGTCTCTATATCCGCCACCTTTCGACAAGCTCAAGGCGAATGGAAAAATCATTTAGATTCTACCCTCGCTTGGGTGATGACGACATCACCCTCACTATAAACCTTTATCTTCTGTGCATTCACACATCTTCCCGCATCATCAAGCGTAAAGATTATCATCTGTAAGATGCTTTTACACTCTTTTGGTACATCAAAATACTCTCCAAATCCATTCATAAAACGGTTGATAGGGGCGCTCTTATCCATCCCTATCACGCCATCTCTACACCCTGTAAGCCCCACATCGCTCACATAGCAACATCCCTCAACGATGCTTAGATCATCCGTGCCTATATGGGTATGCGTGCCAAGTATCGCACTTGCACACTCTTTTTGCATATGCAATAGTGCTTGTTTCTCGCTCGTAGCTTCTGCATGCATATCGATAACGATATGTTTGTATCCCTCCTCTTGAAGCTCTTTGAGTACACTATCTACCGCATTGAAAGGGTTATCACACATCGGCATCGCAAAATGCCCCATGAGATTGACAAGTGCTACCTTTGTACCGTTGATAGTAGTTTTTAAAACACCCTCTCCGGGCATACTTTTAGGATAGTTCAGAGGTCGTATGATTGGGTGACTTTCAAAAAGAGAAGCGATCTCTTTTTTATCGAAGCTATGGTTACCACCACTCATCGCATCGATACCATATTCAAGAAGCTCCGCGGCATTTTTTGCATTGAGCCCGAAGCCATGGCTTGCATTTTCATAGTTAGCAATGACAAGATCGATACCATACTCTTTTTTGAGATTTGCTAGATGCTCTTTGATGATCTCTCTGCCGGGACGACCGACGATATCACCGATGAAGCCTATGGTCATATCTACCCTTTTTTAGGAGAAAATGGCACCAATGCACTTGCCCAGGTAAGTCCGCCTCCAAAAGTGTCTAAAAGCATCACATCGCCACTTTTAAGTCTACCTGATTCGTAGATATCATTGATCGCCATTGGGATAGACGCAGCTGAAGTATTGCCATACTTTTCTACAGTTAAGACGACCTGCTCTTTAGTCATCCCAAGCGCATCACCGACAGCTTTTATGATACGATAATTTGCCTGGTGTGGTACAAAATGTTTGATATCTTCTGATTTGATGTTGTTTCTTTTTAGGATATCTGTCACATCTTTTGTAAGGGTCTTGACTGCAAGTTTGAAAGTCTCATTGCCTTTCATTTGGACAAAATTGAGCTTTTCATCAAGCATCTTTTGATTTGCTGGATTGACACTCCCGGGTGCCGGAGTTACTAAGAAGTCTGCATACGTTCCATCGGCACTTGCATGCACATCGATGATCGCTTCACTCTTATCTTCCGTCGCGCTCACGACAGCCGCACCTGCTCCATCACCAAAGAGGATACAGGTACCTCTATCGGTATAATCGATGATTGATGAAAACTTTTCAGCACCTACTAGCAAGATATTTTTCTTCATGCCCGATTCGATAAATGCTTTTGCGATAGAGAGAAGATAGACAAACCCACTGCAAGCTGCGCTGATATCAAAAGCTTGCACATTGATGATGTCGAGTTTTTTTGATATGACACACGCAGTTGAAGGCATATTGAAATAATCAGGCGTTACAGTCGCACAAATGACGAGATCAATCTCCTCTTTTTTGATACCTGAGCGCTCTATGGCAATCGCAGCAGCTTTTACACCCATATCGCTCGTGCTCTCATTCTCGGCAGCTATACGTCTCTCTTTGATGCCAGTGCGTTTATATATCCACTCATCTGTAGTATCGACCATCTTTTCGAGGTCGGTATTGTGTAAGATTTTCTCAGGAACATACGCCCCTATGGATCTTAGTGCTGCATAAGAATTAGGCAAAGGCGCCATTATCGTCCCCTAGATTATATTCGATCTTACAAAGATATGATTTTAACATAATTCAACAATTTTTGCTAGCCTCAAAGGCTACTTAGCATTATCTTCTGTCAGAATGTCCTCAATCGTATCATTTATATTTGACTCACTATAGCTAATCGCTTGAAATATAGCATTTTTGATAGCTTTCGCATTTGAGCTACCGTGACTTACGATTGCACAGCCATTTACTCCAAGGAGCGGTGCTCCACCATATTCATTGTGATCTATCTGCTTTTGTAGATTTGCAAAGACTCTTTTTTTCATCAAGAAAGCGCCAATCTTAGCAGGTAGCGATTTGCGGATATGTTTCTTCATAAGCGTGACTATCGTAGTTGCAACACCTTCACTCGTTTTTAAAAGGATATTCCCCGTAAACCCGTCACAAACAACAACATCTACACTTCCGTTGAAGATATCTCTTCCCTCAACATTGCCGACAAATCCCTCTAAGTTTTTCAGAAGTTTAAATGCCTCTTTTGTAAGATCATTCCCTTTAGAGTCCTCTTCACCGTTTGCGAGCAATCCTATCCTTGGGTTTGCAGTCCCCATCACTTTTTTTACATAACTTCCACCCATGATGCCAAACTCATAGAGGTTTTGTGGTTTACACTCAACAACAGCACCGATATCAAGCACGAGTGTCTTCTTCGCACCAAGACTTGGCATCAATGTTGCAAGTCCCGGTTTACTGATATGAGGCAATCTTCCTATACGAAGTGTTGCGAGTGTCATTGTTGCACCGCTATGTCCCGCTGAAACTACACCATCGGCTTTGCCTTCACGAACAAGCTCAACAGCTTTATAGATAGATGACTCTTTGCGTTTGAGCGCATCAACGGCTGAGTCATGCATAGATATCACATCATCTGCATGTTCTATCTCTATGCTATCAAGATAATATGGGGGTATCAAGGAGAGAAGGAGATTTTTATCACCAACTAAGATTGGATGAAACTCTTTCTCGTCAAGCGCTTGCGTTAGTCCCTCGATTATCGGCTCGGGACCAAAGTCCCCGCCCATAGCATCTATGGCTAATCTGATCATAGAGGTTATGCTTTAGTCTTATATTCGCCGGTAGTCAAGTTCATATGATGAGGCAATCTCCATGTCCCATCACTATCTTTTACAGGCATAGGAAGTTTCACTTTATAGTGAGTTCTTCCTTTTGCTGCTCTTGTCTTACTGTGTCGTCTTTTAGGTACTGCCATTGTTTTTTCCTTTTATTAAAATTCTATCTCGTAATCTTCTCTATCGCTGCAATCTTTGCAATAATTATAGAGTGCTTTTTGTGACTCTATTTCGCTTTGAATTATATACTCAATATCTATAATTCCATCTAAAAACTCAATTATATCTAAATCATCTTGAGTTTCTATCAGACTGTCGCTCAACTTTAGATCTAACTCTTGGTCTTGTGGTAGCGTAAAACTCTTACCACATCTATCGCACACAAGCTCGATCTCACCTTTTAGCCGCGCTTTAAGTGCAACGACATCTCTTGAGATACGCTCCAAGCTCCCACAAAGACTCAAGCCTCCGGATTCTGCTTGAAAGTCTTTTGGAGTTGTCGATATCTTACTCAATGCTATTTGCATCTAAGACCTAGCAAATCTCTCTTTTTGCAAAGAAAAATTCGATCTCAATCTTCGCATTTTCCAAAGAGTCGCTTCCGTGTACTGCATTAGCATCGATACTATCAGCAAAATCTGCTCTGATAGTTCCCACTTCGGCTTCTTTTGGATTTGTTGCACCCATAAGCTCTCTATTTGTAACAACAGCATTGTCACCCTCAAGGACGGTAACAACAACCGGACCTGATATCATAAATGATACCAAATCATTAAAGAAAGGTCTCTCAGAATGCACAGCATAAAAAGCTTCAGCATCTGCTTTTGAGAGCTGTACTTTTTTTGTCGCAGCAACTCTAAGTCCTGCATCTTCGAAACGACTGAGTATCTTGCCTATTACATTTTTTGCAACAGCATCAGGCTTGATTATCGATAGTGTTTGTTCCATAAATTTAATTCCTAAAATTGTATGATTTTACTTTGCAAAATTATCTTCTGCACAGTATTTGGGCGTGTATGTTATCTAAAAAATGATTAAGCTAAGATAAAAGAAGTGATATAGGTACCACGAGCGTGATACCTAGGTAAGGTGTGTAATCTTTTAATCTACTACCGGAGTTCCGGCTGATTTTCTATTTTCTGAAGACGGCATACCATCAGCGACTTCACCCCATTGGATACAGCCTTCTGTTGGACAAGCTTCAGCACATGCAGGAGTATCGTGATAACCTACACACTCAACACATTTATCGGCATAAACATAATATGTCTCTCCACCTGTTGGATTCTCATCCTCATCAACGATCGCTTCAACCGGACACTCATCTATACATGCAGCACAGTTGATGCATAAATCTGTAATTATTACAGCCATTTTTTTCTCCTTAAAATCAATTACGACAAACTATATCAAAAGTTATTTTAAGTAAACTTTAAATGATAAGGTCATATTAAAAATTACAAAAATAAAAAACATTTAACATACTTTTGTCTACAATAGTAACTATATTCTCATGAGACTTTAAAGGATAGCAATGATAATGCCTGATGATACGGTCGTAGTAAATATTTCAACACTGATTCAGCTCTCAGTAGCTCCTGTTTTTTTACTTGCAGGGGTTGCGGGACTGCTCAATGTCTTCATCGGTAGGCTTGCTAGGATTATAGATAAGCTTGAGGCTATCGATCATCATACGCTTGTTGAGAGAACCAAAGATCCCGATTTTCAAGAAGATGGCGCTATCATCAAAAGAAGAGAATTTTTAGTTAAAAGAATGCAAAATATCAATAGTTCTATCTTCTTTGGAGCCGCAACAGGACTCATGGTAGCGCTCGTGATATTAAGCATATTTTCCGGTGCACTTTTTGATTTTAATAACAAGTTCTTCATCGCAGGATTTTTCATCACCGCGATGCTCTTTTTGGTAACTTCGTTGATCCTCTTTTTACGAGAGATTCACTTCACCACCTCTTTTATAAAAGGAAAGAGAAAAGGGGTGATGTAAACTTAGAGTTTGAGATACGCTTTTATATCTGCAACTTTATCAAGTTTCTCCCATCCAAAACCTTGATCTTCTCTACCAAAATGGCCATAAGATGCAGTTTTACGATAGATAGGTTTGAGCAGATCAAGTGAAGCGATGATACCCTTTGGAGTGAGGTCAAAAAGTGTATCGATACACTCACTGATAAGTGTCTCATCCACAACTGATGTGCCATGTGTATTGACATAGATTGATACAGGTTTCGCTACGCCTATCGCATAGGCAAGCTGGATAGTCACACGCGTACAAACCCCTGCGGCAACAAGATTTTTGGCTATGTGTCTTGCGGCGTACGCGGCTGATCTATCGACTTTTGTCGGATCTTTCCCGCTAAATGCACCCCCACCATGTGGGCATGAGCCACCGTAAGTATCGACGATGATCTTTCTGCCGGTGAGCCCTGCGTCACCTTGAGGACCACCGATAACAAATCTACCCGTTGGATTGATATGGTATTTTGTCTCATCATTGATAAGCTCTTTTGGGATCACTTCATTAATCACCTCATTAAAGATCGCCTCTTTGATGATATCTTCAGGGATGTCGTCGTGATGTTGTGCGGAGACCACTACAGTATCGACTGCAACAGGTTTACCGTCAACATATTTGACACTCACTTGTGCTTTCCCGTCCGGTCTCAAAAACGGGACTGCCCCACTCTTTCTAACTTCAGCGAGTTTGGCAGTAAGCTTATGCGCCAAAGAGATAGGAAGTGGCATAAGCTCAGGGGTCTCATCGCATGCATAACCAAACATAAGTCCTTGATCGCCTGCACCTATGTCGCCACTCTCTTGATCGACACCTTGATTGATATCAGGGCTCTGCTCTCCTATGCCGTTAAGTACGGCAGCACTTCTATAGTCAAATCCATAATTTGCATCCGTATAGCCTATCTCTTTGATAACATTTCTTGCGATATCTTGCATCGGTGAATATATCGTTGTCTTTAACTCACCGGCAATGACGCAAAATCCATTACTCACAAGTGTTTCACACGCAACTCTTGATTTTGGATCTTTACTGATAATATCATCAAGAATCGCATCACTTATCTGATCAGCAATCTTATCAGGGTGTCCTTCTGTGACAGATTCACTTGTAAATATATATGTATTTGACATTATGCTTGCTCCTTTAAATTTTCTATAACTCTTTGTGCTAAATGCTCTTTATCTAACTCTAAAGATTTCTCTACCTCTTCTGTTTTGCCATGTGTTATAAATGCGTCATCATACTCAAAAGTTACTAAATCGATGTTTTTGATCGCCTCAAAATTTAAAAATTCCAATAACGCCGAAGCGACACCGCCCATCTTGGCACTCTCACTAAATATAAACCACTGCGTGTGCTCTTTAGCTAATCTCTTCAAAAATGCCTTATCAAGTGGTTTGACAAATCGAAGATCAACAATTGTCGGGGTGATAGTATCTATCATCTTAGCAACTTCCAATGCTTTTCCAACACCGTTACCATAGCCTATAAAGGCTACTTTTGATCCCTTGTTGATGATCTCTGCTTTGCCGAGCTCAAACTCTTTTGCATCACAATCATCAGCTATAAAAGCACCTCGTGGATAGCGAAATGCACAAGGGGTCGGAAAATCTTTTGCAAATTTGATAGCAAGCTTGAGTGTCGTATCGTTATATGGAGCAAAAAGTGTCATATTTGGCACCGCTCTAAGATAGGAAATATCAAAAGCACCTTGGTGCGTCTCACCGTCTTGCCCTACTATACCTGCTCGATCAATTGCAAAAGCAACACCCACATTCATCAAAGCAATATCATGAATAATCTGGTCATAACCTCGTTGTAAAAAGGTCGAATAGATCGCACAAAAAGGTTTAAAACCCTCTTTAGCAAGTGGCCCCATAGATGCAACAGCATGCTGCTCTGCTATGGCAACATCCCAAAATCTTTGAGGAAATGCTTCTATCGCCTGACTCAATCCAACGCCTGAGGGCATCGCTGCAGTAACACCGACCATCTTTTCATCCTCTTTCGCAAGAGCATACATAGTCTCACCAAATATCGCTGTTGCACTCTTTTTTGAGCCTTTCTTCAGCTGCTCGCCACTCCCTAAATCAAAAGCGGAAACTCCATGCCAATGCTCTTTGCTAGAGCCGGCTCCCTCGGCTAGTTCATACCCTTTGCCTTTCACGGTTTGTGCATGGATAATGACCGGACGCTTAAGACCTTTTGCGACTTTAAATGTCTCTATAAGCCCCTCTATATCGTGACCGTTAACCGGCCCGATATACTCGAGTCCCATCTCTTCAAAGAGGATACCCGGTGTTATAAGTTTGAGTGACTCTTCAAATCTTTTTGCCATATATGTCGCACTTTTTGGAAGATGATCGAGCGCTTTTTCTACCCTGCCTTTAAACTTCTGATAGAATGACCCTGCCATCGTTTGAGAAAGGAGTTTACTGATAGCCCCTATCGGTTTTGCGATGCTCATCTCATTGTCATTGAGGATGATCACAACCGGGTATTTTCTATCACCAAGCTCATTGAGTGCTTCATAGACCATCCCGGCACTCATACCGCCATCGCCTATAAATGCGATAGGCAACCGATCTTCTCCTTTGAGCTTGATCGCTTTTGCCGCACCGACAGCTAGAGAGATAGAGGTTGAACTATGCCCTGCAACATAATAGTCATAAGGTGACTCATTTGGCTTCGTATAACCACTAATGCCTCCAAATTGTCGCAAGGTATCAAACTGTTCCCATCTTCCCGTTAAAAGTTTATGTGCATAAGCTTGATGAGAAACATCAAATATAAACGGATCTTTTGCAGCGTCAAAAACATAGTGCATCGCGACGATGAGATCGGTTGCTCCAAGCGTTGAGCTTAGATGGCCTCCGTTTTTACTAACAACTTGAAGAATCTTCTCTCTGATCTCTTCTGAGAGTGTCTCTAGCTCTTTAATCGTATAGCTTTTGATATCTTTCATAAATCTACTTCAAATCCATTACTTCTGATAATTGTTCAAAAAGTATATCATTTTGACTCTCGGTTCCTATCGTTATCCTGATTGCATTGAGCTTATAGCTTGCAAGGTCTCGCACGATAACACCTCTTTGCAAAAGCTTGTTGGCGACATCGCTTGAGTTACGACTGTCATCAAAAAGATAGGTGATAAAATTGGTATAGCTCTCTATGTACTTGATACCGTTCTCTTTCGCAAAAGTCTCATATCGCTTGATCTGCTCGGTATGCAATTTGAGAGCCTGCTCAAGATATGCCTCATCTTTGAGGGCTTCAATCGCTGCAGCCAATGAGAGTGTAGAGATGTTAAAAGGTGGACGCATCTTGAGAATATTTTGAATGATCTCCTCATTGGCTATCCCATAGCCTACTCGCATACCTCCAAGACCATATGCTTTAGAGAAAGTGCCTAGATAGATAACATTGGGGAAATCAAGTATATCTTTTGGCTCTATCTTATAAGCACTATCTTTATAGGCCGCATACTCCATATAGGCACAATCAACAACGACGAGTGTCTCCCTATCGACGGCTTTTATGATTTCAAAGGCATCGCTTTTTTTCATAGCATCACCCGTTGGGTTATTGGGGATACATAGATAGACAATCTTTGGTTTGTGCTCTGCATAAAGCTCTAAAAATTCATCGACTTTGTGCTCATAACTCGGTGTTCTAAGAATCGTTGCTCCCATCTGCTTTGCATATATCTCATACATCGCAAATGTTACTTGACTCATCAAAACAGAATCCTCTTTGCTCAGTAGTGCTCTTGAGATAAACTCTAAAATCTGATCACTTCCAGCTCCGATGGCTATCTGCGAACTTGCAACATCAAACTTTTTTGAGAGTCCGTCTTTGAGTTCATACATACTATCATCCGGGTAGAGATTGGCCTTTGAAGCATATGCGCAGATAACCTCTTGAACTCTTTTTGAAGCACCTAAAGGATTCTCATTGGAAGCGAGTTTTACGACGTTCTCTTTTGGCACTCCAAATTCTCTCACCACAAGCTCGATCGGCTTGCCTGCTTCGTAGAGTTTTATGCTTTTGAGTGTATCGTTAAATTTCATCTTCTGCCTTTACATAACTTCCAAGCCATTTGATATCATATTTGCCCTCTTTGAAGAGTTGTGATATCTTCGGCTCATCTCTATGCCCTTCAAAATCTATAAAAAACCAATACGAAAATGCACGATTCTCTTTAGCCGGTCTACTCTCTATCTTAGTTAAGTTGATATTCTCTTTTTCAAATTCTCTTAAAAAATCTACGAGCGATCCCGGTTCATTAGAGAGTTTTGCCAAGATAGATGTCTTATCGTTACCGCTTGCAGAACTTGGAGATTTGCCGATAATAATAAATCTCGTTTTGTTATCGTGCATATCTTCGATATTTTCAAAAATACTTGGGAGATTATTGAGTTTCGCTGCAATATGGGGACATATGGCAGCACTTTTATCATCCTCTTTTGCGAGTTCGGCAGCTTTTGCCGTCGACTCCACCGGGATAAGTTCAACATGATCGAGCCTATGTTCATTTAAAAATTTTCTACATTGTCCAAATGCGATATCTTTAGAATATATCTTTGTAATATCTTCCAAAGAGTTACTCAAAGAGCAAAACGAATGGTGGATTGGCATATATATCTCGGCAAGTATCTTGAGATTGTATTGCCCCAAAAGATCAAGCGTCTCGCCTACGATTCCATCAGTTGAATTTTCGATAGGGATAACACCATACACTGCTCTATCGCTATCAACAGCTTTAAAGACCGATGCGATAGATGCAAGAGGGATATAGTCTTTCAGAGAGCCAAATCGCATCTGGGCAGCCTGGTGCGTAAAAGTTCCTTTGGGTCCAAGATAGGCAACTTTCTCTGTGCGCTCTAGATTTTTTGCTACACCAATGATCTCATAAAATATCGCTTCAATCGCTTTTTTATCGAGTATGCCACCCTCTTTTTTGGAAAGAGCTACGAGTCTGTTGATGATAGAGTGCTCTCTCTCCGGTCTGAAGATTGAGCTCTCAAGAGCATTTTTTATCTTTCCGACTTCGCCCACATATCCCATTCTTTTATTGAGTAGTTTTAGTATCTCATCATCGATTTTATCTATCTTTTCTCGTATCTCTTCTAAGCTCATCTTACTCTCCTTTTAGAGAAAGTTCTTCCAAGTAATCTTTCTCTAATGCTATGAGATCTTCAAAAGTCTCTCTTTTTCTTATGATTCTATCAATTCCATCTTGAACAGCAACTTCTGCACTTCTGTTGCGTGTATTATAGTTGCTTGACATACTAAATCCATATGCTCCAGCACTTTTAACTATAAGTAAATCATTATGCTCTAATTGTGGTAATGGAACATTTTTACCCAAAAAATCTCCACTTTCACATACCGGTCCAACCACATCGGCCGGAGAACTTTCTCCTGTTTTATTAATTGCTTCAATCTTATGATAAGCATTATACAAAGATGGTCTAATCAAATCATTCATAGCACCATCGACTATAACAAATCTTTTTTGATCATTTCTTTTTTCATATAATACTTTTGTCAAAAAATATCCGCTATTTGCTACCATATATTTACCTGGCTCACAAAGGATTGTAACATCTAGTTTTCTAGTAACACTCTTTATCATTTCAGCATACTCTTGTATGTTTATAGTTGTTTCTTCATCATAAACAACTCCTATTCCGCCGCCAACATCAAAAAACTTAATATCAATTTCAAGAGCTTTTAGTGTATGTGCCAAATCAGCCACTATAGAGCAAGCTTCGCTTATAGGCTCAAGTTCTGTTATTTGTGAGCCTATATGGAAATGAATTCCGACTGGATTTAAAAATGAAGATTTTTTAGCATAAATATACATTCTTTTTGCCATATCTATCTCTACGCCGAATTTATTGTCGTGCAATCCAGTAGATATATATGGATGAGTTTTTGCATCTATATTTGGATTAACCCTTACTGAAATCCTAGCAATTTTACCTAGCTCGGATGCTACTGCTTCAACCCTCTTCATCTCCTCTTCACTCTCTAGGTTTATAAGTAAAATATCAAGATTTAAAGCCTCTCTGATTTCATCATCTCGTTTGCCTACGCCTGAAAATATGATTTTATATTTACTTACTCCTGCTAACACCGCTCTTTTAACTTCTCCTATGCTAACACAGTCTGCCCCAGCTCCTTGCCCTGCCAAATGCGAAATAACAGAGAGATTTGAATTTGCTTTTACAGCATAATTGATAATATTTTTTTGGCCGCTAAAGGCTTCTTTTAGCTCAAGGTATCTATTTTTAATATAATCGAAATCATACACATATAAGGGGGTGTCGTACTTTTGTGCCAACATTTCAAAATCAATATGCATTGCTATCCTTGTTTGAATCTCTCAATGTAGATACTAGATCAAATTTTGTAGATTTTACCCAAAAAAAGCCTCTTTTTTGTTGAATTGGCTAACTTGGCATATACTCTTTTTTATATTTATAGAGTGTATAAAATGCTAGTAAAACTATAGGCAACAAGGAGGTCACCTCGGGAGGTGCAACACTATTAGTACCTAATTGATGCAATCCAAATATGACACCCCAGACTAAAAAAGTAATCCCAAGCGAAATCGCTATGGTCTTTGAAAAATCTGCAAATCTTCCATAAAACGGTATCCAAGAGAAGAGTATCGCCATCAAAAAGAGAGCAAAGAGCGGCATCACAACCTTCTCATAAAATGAAGCGCGTATCTTATCAGAATTTATCCCTTCTT
Source organism: Sulfurovaceae bacterium (assembly GCA_037383745.1). Classification (GTDB taxonomy): domain Bacteria; phylum Campylobacterota; class Campylobacteria; order Campylobacterales; family Sulfurovaceae; genus BN30871. Next base: position 25,232 of record JARROQ010000007.1, on the reverse strand, counting down.
TTAAAAGTACCTTCCAGGTATTGAGAGAATCATCGATAGTCAGCGCCTTGCCGTCATAGAGTGATTCGATGACTTTAGGTTTATACCCCTCTAAAGTTTTAATGCTTGCAAGTCTCGACTCATCATAGTTAACAAGGTTACCCTCTTTATGGTGATGTGTTTTTAAATCAACATCATACGCATCCCAAGACTCTCCGTTGAAGACCGATCTTTTTGAGTGCATCACATAATCAATCTGATTTTTTGTTACTTTAAATATCGTCATATCTTTGATTACTTTATTGACGGGATCAAGATTTTTTATATAGACAAAAGTATCATTATATTTGAAAAAGAGATCATCTTGAAGATAAGCTCCCATCTCATCATGAAGGAGTGATTCGGCATTCTCTTTTGCATACGAAAATGATGTTGTGTGCAGTGCTAAAAAAAGAAGATACACAACAACTGCTACGACCAAAAAAGGAGCAAAAAGCCTTGCGGTGCTAAACCCGAAAGCGTAAAATGCTGCCATGTTGCTATTTTTAACAAGTGCTATTTTTGTCATGATGAGCGCAAAGACAAGCACAAGTGGATAAAGTAGTGCTAGTGCTTCTTGCCACATATAAAAGATATAGAGAATGTCAATATTGAATGCACCCTTTAGCTCTTTTGTATGCTGGAAATAGTCAATCACGGCAAACGCCAAGGAGATACCGCCAAGAAGAATCAAAAAATTTTTTAAATAGTGATAGACTAGATATAAGAAGTACCGCTTAAATCCCGAGGTCATCTCTTTGGCTACTCCTCTTTTTATTTTAACGTATAGTGTGTGCGAATTACATCAAGTGGGCTCTTTTTGAACTCTAAACAAGCTTTTTGAATATGTGGCAAGAGTGCCTTGAGTTCTTGCTCTTCATTGGCATCAAAATCACTCAATACATAACTTGCTACTTCACTTGAATGTTGTGGTTTTCCTACACCTATTCGAACCCTATTGTACTCTTTTGAACATAAAGAATCGATTGATTTTAGACCATTATGGCCGCCGTCTCCACCGCCTTTTTTAAATCGGAGTGCGCCAAAAGGGATATCTATATCATCATGAATAACAACGATATCTTCCATCTCTATCTTGTAAAAATTTGCAACGGCTTGCACACTTTTGCCCGATAGATTCATATAAGTTGTCGGCTTGAGTAGTAAAATGTCATTTGATTTAAGCAGTGTTCCGAAGAATGAACTTTTGGATATATCTTGTGCATCTAGAGCAGATGCAAGCGCATCTATTACTCTAAATCCCACATTGTGTCTATTGTTTTCGTATGTATGACCCGGATTGCCAAGGCCTACGAAAAGAGTCATTATTTAGACTTGATTACACCACATATCGCAACATGATCTCTATCCATGATACGAGTATTTGTAGGTGCCTCTATATCTCTTACGAGTATTGAATCGTCTCTATCGAGTGCTGATACATCAAGTGTGATATTTGCAGGCATATCTTCGATCTTGCCACGAAGTTTCAATCTCTTTTTAGATTGGATGAGTACACCTTTATTTTTAAGACCGATTGGCACACCTGTTGTTTTCACAGGAACAAGATAATCCGTCACAACACCAGGCAATGCAACACGCAAATCAACATGTCTGATAGCACCTGTTACAGGATGAAATTGATACTCTTGGATTACCGTATTATACTCTTTGCCATCAACCTTAACAGGAAGGATAAGCGTCTTTTTAGCTCTAGCAGCTTTGATAAAATCACCCTCTTTAAATGCAGCATAGACATTCTCTATACCCTTTGCATAAATGTTGGCAATTAGATATCCATCTCTTTTAAGTTGCTTCGCATTACTTTTTCCGATACTCTCTCTAATTATACCTTCTAACATTATTTTCCTTTTTACAAATTTAGGCAGGTATTATACCTCCTTTTGTTTAATATCTGCTGACAACTCCTGCCCATTTAATTGCTTAGAAAAAATATGAATTAAATTATTTACGCTATAATTTAGATATATAAAATCAAAAAATATTAAGGAGAACCATTATGGCTGAAAGAAAAAAACCCACAACAACAAGAGCTAAAAAAGAAAAAATAGTCGATGAGATTGATGAAGTATTGGAAGATTTTGATGATGAAGTTGATGAGGCACAGATGAGCTTCGTTGAAAAAATCAATGATGCAACAGAGAAGACGATAAGCTTTTTTGACCCCATCACACAAAAAGTAAGAAATGTTGTGCTTGGTATCGGTGAGATTATCGTGACTATCGCTGCTGTTGTCGGTATCGTCGCAGCAATACTTGGCGGTTTTTCCGATATGTCAAAAATCGGATTCTTCGCAGGACTAAGCAGTATGTTCAAAGGCATCGTCGGTGTTATCATGGGAGCGCTTTTTATATTTTTGCTTTTTGCTATCAAAGAAGCACTTGAGAAGAAAAAATAATCTCTCGCTGCTTTTGCGGTGCGAGAAAAGCAAAATAAACGCTGTTGATATCAGCTATTGATATCTTCTTTAATTCCTTTTGCCATCGTAGAGATTTTTGTGATTTTCTGCGTGTAGTTAAGCGTATCATCAAGTAAAACTTTTACAAACGCGGAGCCGACTATGACCCCGTCAACATCTTGTGATTTCTCTTTTGCATTCTTCTCATTGACACCAAATCCAAGATAGATAGGAGTCTTGCTCACTGCTCGAATATCGGCAATAATAGCATCTAAAGACTCCTCCGTGCCCGTGCCTGTTATACCGGCATAGGCTACAAGATAGATAAATTTCTTAGCATCTTTTGCGACCTTTGCTATCCTTTTCTTATCGTGTGTCGGGGCTACAAAATTGATAAGTGCCATATCAAGACTCTTCATAATATCAAGATAGGATTGTGCCTCCTCAAAAGGAAGATCAGGGATGATAAATCCACTCACGCCACACTCTTTTGCAATTTTTGAAAAATTTTCAAATCCATGATGATAAAATGAGTTAAAATACCCCATCCATAGAGTATCGATAGCCCCGGATATCTCTTTGGAAACTTGAAAAAGATCCGATGTTTTAAAGCCGTTTTGTAAAGAGAGTAGAAATAGAGCGAAATATAAAACTCAAAGGTTTAGACTTGAAGAAAAAGTTAACTCTTAATGATATCTTGCGCATGAAATCAAAAGAGAAGATAGTAGTGATTACTGCCTATGATGCTCTTTTTGCTTCACTTATCGAAGAGAGTGCCGATATCATCCTCGTCGGTGATAGTCTCAATATGAGCTTTGCCGGGGAAGAGGATACGCTCAGTGCTACACTCGATCAGATGATCTACCATACAAAAGCCGTATGCAAAGGTGCCCCTGATGCACTCATTGTGACCGATATGCCTTTTGGTACTTATAACAACGAAGATGAAGCCCTTAGAAATGCTACCAAAGTATATCAACAGACAAAAGCAGCAGCGATAAAGATAGAAGGTGGGCAAGAGCGTGCACACATCGTAGAACATCTTACTAAAAACTCCATAGCCGTAGTCGGACATATAGGACTCATGCCTCAATTTGTCAGAAGTGAAGGTGGCTACAAAGTAAGAGGAAAAACTCAAGAGGATATCGAACAACTCATAGCTGATGCGATTGCCATAGAAAAAGCAGGTGCATTTTGTATCGTCATCGAGGGTGTCGTATCTGACGCTGCTAAAGCGATTACCGAAGCAGTGACGATACCGACAATCGGTATAGGTGCAGGCGGCACAACTGATGGGCAAGTGCTCGTTTGGAGTGATATGCTTGGATTTTTTACCACTTTTGTGCCAAAATTCGTAAAACAGTATATGCAAGGAGCCGAAGATGTTAAAATGGCGCTTGCTCAATTTTCCACAGAAGTGAAAAGCGGAAAATTTCCTGAAGAAAAACATACATACTAAAAAAGGTTGATAATGAAAAAGATTTTTACACACACACTCCTCGTAACACTCCTTGGGCTCTTTGTAGCAGGCTGTAATTCACAGCCCTCTGTAAGTCAAGCAACGGCTGAAAAGATAGAGCAAAAACTTGCCACTGTCGAATCTCTCAAAGGCTCGCAGATACAAGCAAATAAGGTCGAAAATGCAATCGTCTTAAGCGGCTATACAAGAACCACGAAGCAGAAATATCTCTCTTCGAGTATCGCTAGATCATTTACAAACGGTGGGCGTGTCATCAACAAAATCCAAACATACTTTTGGACCTCCGGGACTCGGCAAAACAACCATAGCCAATATCATCTCTATCGAGATGGATGCCAATATCAAAACAACTGCAGCGCCTATGATAGAAAAGTCGGGTGACCTCGCTGCACTTTTGACGAACATCGAAGAAGGCGATATCCTCTTTATCGATGAGATTCACAGAATGTCTCCTGCAATCGAAGAGATACTCTACCCTGCCATGGAAGATTTTAGACTCGATATCATCATCGGTAGCGGTCCTGCAGCACAATCTGTCAAGATAGATATCCCTCGCTTTACACTCATAGGCGCAACAACAAGAGCCGGTATGCTCTCAAGCCCGCTTCGCGATAGATTTGGTATGCATTTTCGAATGCAGTTTTATGATACCGATGAGCTTGCTCGTATCATCAAACAAGCAGGAGTAAAATTGCAAAAAAGAGTCGATGATGATGCGGCTTATGAGATCGCAAAAAGAAGTAGAGGCACACCTAGAATCGCACTTCGGTTGCTTAGACGCGTGAGGGATTTTGCCGATGTAGAAAATGAAGAGATCATCACAAAAGCAAGAAGCAACTATGCGCTCGATGAACTTGGAGTCAATCATCTCGGTTTTGATGAGCTTGATATCAAGTTTTTAAATCTTCTCATAGCTGCAAAAAGTAGACCTATGGGTCTTAACACCATCAGCGCAGCACTGAGTGAAGATGAAGGAACAATAGAGGATGTCATAGAGCCATATCTGCTAGCAAACGGTTATATAGAAAGAACAGCAAGAGGCAGGATAGCAACACCGAAAAGTTATGAATATTTTAAACTAGGTGGCAGCGGAGGACTTTTTGAATAATACAAGCTTGATGATCTTAGGTATCTTTATCCTTACACTCCTTGGTATCTATAGTATCTACAAACCTTTTTTACTCTCGCTCAGTGTCGCCATACTCCTTGCTATGGCAACCTATAACATCGTCAATCAGCTCAGCCAAAAACTAAACTCAAGACTTGCCGGCACGGTCATCTCAACGATGATGCTCATACTCATACTCTTTGTTCCGATGATTTACATAGCAACTTCAGGTGTTGAGTATATCTCACAACTTGATAATACGGCAATCACACAAACGGTAGATATGGCTCAAAAGTTACTCCAAAAAATCCCACTCATCAATGAATACGCCATAGACAAGATCAATGATGATCAGATAGCCAAATTTGTTGAGCAATCCTCTGCCTATCTTGCGACAGCAGGAAAAGCAGGAATCGGTTTTGCAAAAAATATGTTTTTAGTGCTTCTCTTTTACTTTTTCATCAACTACTATGGAGTTGCAATGTTCAACTTTATCAAACCGCTTATCCCAGTATCTGAAGAGCGTTTTCAAAGAATGAGCCACGAGGTCTCTTCGACTATGGAAGTTGTTCTTTATTCAACCATTGTAACGGCTATCTTTGAAGGTTTCCTCTTTGGAATTATCGTCAGTTATTTTGGATTTAACGGATTACTCTTTGGGATCATCTATGGGCTTGCTTCTCTCATCCCCGTTGTGGGTGGTGCGATCGTCTGGATACCGGTCTCACTCTATGCGTGGTCAACGCTCGATAGCGTAAGTGCAATCATTATAGCACTCTACTCCATCATCATCATCTCTATCATTGCCGATACATTTATAAAACCTATCATCATCAAATTTATCAAGGAGAAAATGCTCCATAGCACTGTAGAGATCAATGCTTTGGTGATATTTTTCTCTATCGTTGCCGGTATGAGCACTTATGGTTTTTGGGGTATCATCATCGGGCCTGCTATCACATCATTTTTGATAGCTATCATTAAAATCGGTGTTGACTACAAAGCTATGAGCGATACTTAAGCGAAAGCTTTTTAAGCGGTATGTAGAGGCTTATAAAAAAGATGATCATAACGATACTCATCAACTGCCCCATACTGAGCCCGCAACAGAGATAGCCTATCTGCACATCAGGCTCTCTAAATATCTCGGCAACAAATCGCATGATGCCATACAGCACTCCATAACCTATGATAAGCTCCCCGTCAAAATGTTTATATTTTCTATAAACAAAAAGGATAAGCGCGATGACAACACCCTCTAAAAATGCCTCATAGAGCTGCGAAGGATGACGCAACACGCCATCCACATAGATACCCCATGGAACATCGGTCGCTTTCCCTACAAGTTCTTGATTGAGGAAATTACCAATCCTTCCAAATATATAGCCCACGGGGACACTTAGTGCTAGAAGATCGAGTATCGGATAGACTACCTTTTTATTTCTAAGTCCAAAAAGGAGTGTCGCAGCAAACGCACCAATGATCGCACCATGATAGCTCATGCCTCGGATGCCCACAAAATTGCCCTCTACATCAAAGGGATTAAATATCTGCCAAGGGTGCGTGATGTAGTAGAGTGAACTTGGATCATAAAAGAGGATATAGCCTATCCTTGCGCCCAATATCACACCAATCTCTACCCAGATGAAGTAGCTATCAATCTCTTTTTCGGTTATGGGCATCGCATCTTTTTTTATCATCCGCTTTGCAAACCAAAGTGCACTCAAAAGGGCAAGGACATACATCATACCGTACCAATGCACGGCGAGTGAGCCTATATGAAAAGCAACGGGATCAAAGTGTGAGTATATATTTTGCCAATAGTTCATAGCGCCTCTTTTTTATAATGCAAAGATTATATCACGATGATGGTTATATTCGATAAATATTGCCTTTATCAAAAAAATCTTTTTTGCATATAATCAAATGCGATAGACCATAATATTGCATTTATTGGCAATGTTATCAATAACGCAAGAAATGCTTTTTTTATAGGCTTCGGTTCATCTGGCATATAAAAGAATGGGACAAATATCTTATCAAAACTTTCTATAGTAGATGCTAGGTAAAAAACTATTATTAGTGCAAGCATATTGGCGATAGGATTGAGTTCATGAATTATTGCATAGGCAAGTAAAAGGACAATTAATATAGAAAGATTAGCCAATAAAACAACAATTTGAGAGAGAAAATTACATTCTAAATACTCTGCTTGCTCTAATGAATTAAAATATCTTTTTGTCAATTTTGCAAACATATATATAAGCAATAAACCAAATATGATTCTCTGAAAATTTACTGTTTGTTCATAATAAAATAAAATCGTATCTACTACTATCACAAGCATAGTAAAAATAATAATAGATTGTCTTCCGCTTTGTTTTGGCAAAGCCACACTCACTCTTTTATCTATATAATAAAGCGAGTATTTTATGCCCAGATAGAAACAACCCAACATAATGGCATAATAGAGCCACATAGCTACTGATTGCGACAACATACCTTTTTCAACCAAGAAAAATTTTGCAAATGATCCAACGATTATCCAAAAGGCAGGAAATAGAAAAGTTGTTGAAATGATGTGGCTACTAACAACACCAAAAGTAGTGCGTTTGATCTTTGATGGCTTTATCTTGTCCCAAAGACTTTTTAAATCATTCATGATCCCTTACTTGCCCACCAACTCTTTTTTGAGACTCTCTTGTGCGCTCTCTTTGCCAAGCCAGATGCCAAAGAGTGCCTTTTTAAAAGCCAAGCCTTTGATAGTTTGCTTGCGCAAGCCATTTTTGTAGATACTCACTCCTTGGTTTGGAATATAGAGAAGTTCAAACAGATCGCCCTTGACGATCGGCTCATCAAATACCGCTATAAAAGTTTTGATAGCATCATTCAAAGGCGCTGTGTTGTGATGCGTGGATTTTTCAAACCCCTCATTGGTGGCCTTTTGCATTTTTTCACTCGTTATAAGCTTGGAGATGATATGAAGTCTGATTGTCATAGGAGCATCGGCATCTATGATCTTTTGAGCATTATGGTTTGGTGTCGCTGTATAGAGTCCGGCGACATAGAGATCAATGAAAAATTTCTCACGCACACCTGCACCTTGAAGCAATAGAGTATTGCCACTACGCATCAGCTGCTTTTCCAGAGTCACACCGCCGATATCTTCGGCACTCAAAGGGAAAATCAAAAGCAAGCTCAAAAAAAGAGCTCTAAAGATAAGTTTATGCATTGTTGTCCTTGTTGTTTATATTACAGATTATATATAAAATCATCTAAGATGTGAAATGCTATCGCTTAAGCTCTTAGTCTTTGACTTTTGGCAAATGGTTTCTTATCCGGCTAGGTAAATTACTCACTAGATTTACTCTTACACGATGCCAATAGGCAGAGAGTAGCAAAAGTGAACCTCCAATGAGAATGCCGGTGAGTGCAAAGCTATAGCCGACTCCACCATATGTCTCGATCAAGCTAGAGAGTGCATAGAGAACATAAATGAGTGAAGAGACCGTAAATGCACGCCGATCAATAGCGATAGATATCGAAGTCATCAGTAGATACAAAACTATAACGATAGCCATACTCCCCAAATTCTCCTCACCGTTTAAGATACCCAAGCTTGAAAAGACAGGGTGGATGATAAGCGGAGCTGAGAGAAGATGTAGCCAAAAAGCCACATCTGATCTACGGGTGGTTCTGCTGATATCAGAAGAATCCCAATACATCGCAAACAAAAATACCATGATACCACACACAAATAGAATGACCGAGAGCCACTCCTCTGCACTAGGCAAGATCATCGTAGTAACCAAAACCAACACAACAACTCCCGCTAATGCACCAACAGCGATAGTAATGGGAACATTAAAACGCAACCAATGAAAATATGCGGCTATAGCTACAATAGCGGCGGCAAAAAGCAGAGATGCATCTGAAAGAAAAGGAGTCAAAAGAGACATAGATAGCTCAAAGACCCCGCCAAGAAATGAGAGCAGAAGAACGATAGCCGGAAGCGCCATTTTTCTTTTTCGTACAAAAAATTCAGACAATCCCCACGATAAAACAGTAAAAACAAAATATCCCAAGCTTGGATCTATCTTCTTGAGAACCCACAATGAAGAAAAGAGAAGGAGCAAACACGCTATGACTATAAAGATATCATTAAATCCACCAATGAGCCTGAAATTTTCTTCATCAACTAAAGGTGAATTTTTTGACGATGATTGCAAAGATCGAAACTCTTCAACGGATTTGGCAGTAAAGATCCCTTTATCTACCGCAATATCTAAATCTTCATCTGTATACATACTTGTCCTTCTTGTCCTTAATGGAATTCACTCTTTATTGACACCCATTATATATAAAATCCTCTAAGATGTGAAATGCTATCGCTCAAAATTTTATGCATTATACAAAAGCTAAAACGAGAAAACCCATTTAAGATAGTATGTATCTCCACTATCGTGAAGCATCGCTCCGGCCGTTAGAGCGTTATAATCATTTAATGTATAGGTTACATTTGGCGCTATATATCTATCCCCTCCATCGTCAAAACTCTCTATATACAATAGCGAGGCATCAAGATAGATATTGAAGCTATATGAGAGTGTGAGTGCTGTATAGAGATGAGAATTTACTAGATTTGGAACAATCTCCGAATCATGATTGAGTAGCGTTTGTGCATATGAAAATTTTTTCGAAGAGTAAAGCGCTTCTCCCGTGAGCGTTATGCCATCGACAAAAGCATACTCCGCGCCCACCATACATTGGAAAAACTCTTCCTCTTCAGCTGTGAGCGCCGTTTGTTTGAGCTTGCTCTTGATGTATGCTCCCTCACTTCTTACTTCGATTCCCGTCTCACCCAAATTGGCTTCTACCTCATATCCTAACATCTTTGTATCATCAGAATAGACTCCATCAATAGCAAAATCAGCAAAATCAAAATATGCCTTGTATTGCAAAGCAAATTTATAGCTATCGTCTTCTCTTTGAGAGCCCACAAGCGTAATCTGAGAAGTATCCGAGATATGCCTTGTATATGTGACGCCAAAGATCCCAAATGTCTCATCAGGTTCAAGAGCATATATGTTTGTAGGGTTAAAGATATTTGTAGGTGTCCAAACATGACCAACTCCCATGGCGATATTTTGAAGCCCTATCACCAATCTATTTGCATCATCCTCATAGCCGCCATACAACCTATAGAGTTTTGCGTAACTTGCACCGTTACTATAATCGCTCAATGATGTTTGTGTTTTAAAAGGTGTGTCTGATTTTTGAAGTTTTATATATTGAAAATCCAAAGAGTTTACATAATCTTCTCCATAATAATTGACTCCATCAGCTAAAAAAAATACTCCTCTACTTTGCAACGATAGCTCCGTCATTCATCTCTATAATTCTTCTTACATAGCGCATCACATATTCATCATGTGAAGCAAAAAGTACGCTTATGCCCTCTTTCTCATTGAGCGAGCGCATCATATCCATAAGTGTTTTTGAATTTTTAGAATCCAGATTTGCCGTTGGCTCATCTGCTAAAATAATCTTTGGTTTTGGAGCGACGGCACGAGCGACGGCAACGCGCTGCTGCTGTCCTCCACTCAGCGTAGAGGGAAGCGAGCTCAATTTGGTATCAATCTCCAAAAGAGATGCCAGCTCTTGGACTCTTGTTTTGATCACATCTTCATCAAAACCGCGGAGTTTCATGATAAAACCTATATTCTCCTCTACATTCAAAACAGGGATGAGATTATACGCTTGAAATACAAATCCCATCTCATTGAGCCTGAGTGTAGTTCTCGCATCTTCACTTAAAGAGCTTATCTCCATATCATCAAGATATATCTCCCCGCTATCGATACTATCAAGAGCTCCGATTGCATTAAGCAGTGTTGTTTTTCCACAGCCTGAGGGTCCTGATAACAGAGAAAACTCTCCTTTTTTTATCTCTAGATTTATCTCTTTGAGTGCATGGACTTCACGCTCTTCACCTCTGTAGTAGTATTTGTTTACGTTTTGCAATCTAATCATATGTTAACCTTTGTCACTTCGATAGTGTTCATATTTTTGATCTTCCTTAGCGGCAGAAGCACACTCAAAAATGATGCTGCCATAATTGCGATAAAAGTAGAACTAAAGTAGCTAAATTTTATCGTTGCATATAGCGTACTGCTATAGCCAAAACTTGCCAATCCATCAGCAAACTCACTCAAATCAAGTCCATAATTTTGCAGATACTTCAAAGCGAAAAAGCCTAAAAAAGCTCCGATGATATAGCCCACAAAACCGACGAAAAAAGCCTCTAAAAATATCTGCGAGCGAATGAGTGAATACCCCATCCCGATACTTCTCATGATCCCAAACTCCCGTATCCTATCGAGGATAGATACATACATAACTCCCATAATCCCGATGAAAACAACTAGCATCACTATCAAAAAGCTTAAAGAGTTAAAGATAAACATCAAATCTTGCATCTGCTGTATTATGGGGTAAAGCTCCAAGAAACTTTTCACATCCAAGTGGGGATATCTTGCTTGTAACTGCTTGAGCAAAGTTTGAGAATTTGTGCGAATCGCTATTTGCGTTGCTTCCTCTTTTGAGACCCCCAGAAACTTTTGCAGTCGTGTTTTATCCACAAAAAGAGCCGATTTATCTAGGAGGATATTGTTCGTCTCTACGACACCGCGAACCCTCAGTGATATACCGTTTATCTCTCCTGTGCTATCTTGAGTAGAAAAGATAACTTTTGAGCCTATTTTTACTTTGAGTTTTTTGGCAAGCTCACTTCCAAGCAAAACATCACGCTTGCCTAGACGGATTTCGCCTTGCTTTAAAAATCTACTAAATTGCCCAAACTTCTCCTCTTCGTTTAAGTCTATACCGACTATGATTGAAAATGCTGATTTTCTAGCAGTAGAGCTTAAACCTTCGGCTTTTAAACGCAAAACAACGGCGTCCACATCTCCGTTTTTCAAAAGTTCTTTTTGTATGGCGGTCGCATCGCTTATATCGTCTTTGATAGCTCTTGTGGTACGATAGTTTTTACTATAAAGTGAGATATCACCACAATCGCTGCGTTTGATTTTATCTGCCATAGAAAAAGTCATACCATCATAGAGACCCTGAATGCTAAGCATCATACTCATACTTACAGCTATCATCACAATCACAAGAATTGTGCGTGCAAGTCTCAAAAAGGCATTTTTGAATGCTAATTTCAATATAATCTTATACATGCTTTAGCGCCTCTAGGGGTTTGAAACGATTGATAAAACGCATAGGATACAAAATGCTTAAAAAATTCAAAAGATAAACAATGCCTACATTCCAAGCGATTGTAAAGATATCAAAAGAGAGCGGTAACTCGTCCGATACGATGCCGTACTCCTTATAAGTTTCACTCATTCCTTCGATGATAATAGGATTGGTATTGAAATAATATGCCACATAAGCCCCAAGAGGAGCCGCCAATATGATAGCTAATGTTGAGAGGATAAATATCTCATAAAAAAGCAATGCATTAATATTGGCAGACGAGAGACCAATAGCACGCAATGTGCCAAATTCTCGTAATCGTGAGCTAGCATTTATAAAACTAAATATCATAATCACAAAAAATATCACCACAAAAAAGAGACTTATGGAGATATAACCGAAAATACTATCAACTTTCATAGCCTCAACCATCGAAGCCATGAGCGTCTTCCAGGTCAACACTTCTAACTCAGGATCATCAAGCGCAGTTTGTATCTTCTGCTGGATCATATCTACATCTGAGAGATTGGCAACATCGACATGAATATAAGATGCCATATCTTCAGAGAGCATCAAGGTATCAAAATAACCCCTATCAATAAAAGCACTCGAGGAGTCAAACTCATAAGCCCCTGTTTTGAACATACCACACACTTTGAAAATATCTGCCGCAAAAGAGTTATCGCTCGCTGAGCCTATAAAACTCACTTTCGAACCAAGCTTTACATGAAGTCTCTTTGCCAAATCACTCCCCGCATAAAGACAGTTATTTGCACTCCCATCTAAATACTCTCCTAAAATCAAAGCATTTTTTAGCTGAGAGTGTTGTGCCTCTTTGGTTGAATTTATACCCACAACCATAGCCGCACTTGAGTATTCATCGGATGAAAGCAAACCATAGGTTTCATATCGAGAGGTAAAAGAAGATATCCCCTCTATATTTTTTAAAATCTCCTCTTTTTTGTGCACATTATAGAGAAGATATTCATTGCCCCCGATCTCTCTATATCCTTTCTTGTATATCTCGATAGCACCGACATAGACTTTTAAAGCATTATGAAGTATGGAGTTATGAGAGCCATCCATCATCGCAACATAGACGATAAAAGAAAAAGTAGAAAAGAAGGTAAGCGCAAATGTAGTAATGGAGCGGCCCTTATAAAAAAGAATATTTTTAAGAGCGAGAAAAAACATTATCTTGAAAACCTCTTGAGTGCCGACTTTTTAAAATACTGCTCTGAGATATCTGTATCGTAGCGTATATCTTCGATGGTAATCTCGGTAAAACTACCCTTTTTATCATTGGGCGATATCTTCCAATAGGTCGGCGTGTAGTATTTCCCAACCTTTTTCACCTTATCATAGATAAAAGTTCGAACCTCTTTACCCTCCTCATCATAAAAGATATCTTTTGTATCTGTATAGTTTGAGGTATCAATAAGGGAGATGATCTTGCCCCACACCACGGCTGCATCCTCCTTTGGGATAAGTTCTATGGTGATCATCTTGCCGTTTTGTTTGATTATCTTTGCATTGTAATCATCTACGATAGAGCTTTGCTTGACTATATCATCATTGGTGATATCACTCCCCATCCAGTTTTGCAACATCATAGATGGCGGTATCTTAATGATGCGTTCAATCTTTGGAACATATTGCCACATCTGATTGTCAAGACTCAAAAAAGTAATTCCCGCATCTTTTGGCGGATAGATCGTCTTTACAAAACTTTTTTTCTTTCCTTGTGACCAGGTTTGCATCTTCATGGTGCGTTTATGGCCAAATGAAGTGATACTCATACTCATTTGCATATAGACATTTTTTCCGCGCAGATTGGTATCGACTTTTTCCATGATGTCATGTGCTGATTGTTGTGCGTGCAATAGGGAAGATACGCAAAGTGCGATTAGGATTTTTGCTAGATGTCTCATTTGTAACTCCAATGTTTATGTGCTTTGTATTTCAAGATACTCACTCTCATTTAGCATCTATAGACTTGTAGTCTAGCCTATTAAAGCATAATCTTTTATCCATCAACCATTATATATAAATAATCTAAGATATGGAAATATGACATTGTTCTCATTTGAGTTTTTTATTTTAGTACTCTTAGTGCGCCTCTTTTAAAGTGGTGATATACCCGATCAATCAATTTATGTTTTACTCTAAAATATTAATCACAAAATCTCTATTTCTTAATCTTTTTTGGTATACTTCTATTACTATGTTTTAAAGGGATTTTATGGAAAAAACAGTAGAAAATAAACGACCGATATTGCTTACTATTATCTGCGTATTGATCATCATTGGTGCAATACTGGCTCCTCTTTCGATTTATGCAGTAATGAATAACCCGGTCGCAATGGATGTAATGGAAAAAGCAAGTCAACTTTCAATATCAATACAATATGCCATGATAGTACTTGGTTCGATCGTTGGATTGGCAGCTGCTATCGGCATGCTTAAAGGCATAAAGCTTGCAAGAACTTTTTATGTAGCTTACTCCGTTCTTGCTTTGATTGTCAGTTTTGCAGCTTCAAATATGCAGCAATCACTCATAATGACTACCTTGATTACCATAATTATATTGGGATTACTCTACCTTCCAAATATCAATAGATATTTTGACAGAGCAAATGCGTAAGTTTTTTTCTATAGTTATCTATTATCACACTATTTTTAGCTGTTGGACTTATGCTCATTGGAACACTTAATAACTACTTTATCATGAAAGATATGCAAAACTTGGATTTAGAGTTAGCCAAAAATAAAGAGATGTTTCAAGAGGAAGTTTTAGCATACAATCTGCCTTTTGGCATCTTAGTGTCTCTAGTGCTTTTAGCTATCGCTGCATTTCTTTATAGGAAATCACTAAAAACATAATACTATTTTTTGTACTTTAGCTTGTAGAGAGAATGAGGCATACAAACAACCAAGGATACAGAAAAGTGACATCATCAATCACGTGAGTTCTTTGTCTCTGTAAATCAACCAAAAGAATATTTTGCTATCTTTTCCCTGTTAAAAAAACAAAGTACCCCATAACTATAGTTGTAGATATCCCAACAATACTTGGAATTATAAAATCGCTAGGGCGTTCAAGAAAGAAAAAATACATACAAGCTATCATTGTCCCAACAAGAGGACCGAAAAAAGTAAAGATTAAAATCCTTTTTATCTCAGTATATTTTCCCATATTCATCCTTTGTATTCATACAGCATATTATACGCAAAACCATCTAATAGATATGACAACTCGCTATTTACATTCAATTTACCCTCCTTTTTTATAATCAACCATAAAAAAATAAAAAGGCTATCATTATGAAAAAGATATTTCTCCTCTCCCTTATTCTTTGCATAGGTCTCAATGCAGCGAATATAGAGTTTAAGGAGGCACCAAAAAATCCCGATCGCATCTTGCCTCAAGATGATGATGAGATCCTCTCCTTTGCACCTATTTTGAAAAACGGGATAGACGCCGTTGTCAACATCTCCACAAAGACAAATATCAAGATGGGCAATCGACCAAACATCTTCAATGACCCTTTCTTTGAACAGTTCTTTGGAAGAGACTACCAAGGAAGAGTGCCACAAGATAGAACGCAGAGAGCTTTAGGATCAGGTGTTATCATCACCGAAGATGGCTACATCGTGACCAATTATCACGTCGTTGACGGTGCCGATGAGATAAGTGTAACACTCAGCGGAAGTAACGAGGAGCATAGAGCAAAACTTATAGGCTCCGATAAAGATAGCGATATAGCACTCATCAAGATAGATGCCAAAGATCTCCATCCTATAGCATTTGCCAATGCAAAAGATATCAAGATCGGCGATGTTGTCTTTGCAATTGGTAATCCTTTTGGAGTCGGCGAAAGTGTCACGCAAGGAATCGTCTCCGCGCTTGGCAAAGATGCGGTGGGCATCAATAGATATGAAAATTTTATCCAAACAGATGCCTCTATCAATCCCGGAAACTCAGGAGGTGCACTCATCGATAGCAGAGGAGCACTTATAGGGATTAACACGGCTATCCTCTCTCGTTCAGGTGGCAATCACGGCATCGGATTTGCTATTCCTGTAGATATGGTCAAAAATGTCATCACCCAGCTTGCAAAAGACGGCAAAGTAAGTAGGGGCTATATGGGCGTGAATATCTCGGTGCTAACAAAAGATCTCAAAGACCTCTATGAAAGCAAAAAAGGTGCTGTTGTTACCAATGTACAACAAGGTAGTGCTGCTGATAAAGCAGGGGTTAAAAGAGGTGATCTTATCTTAAAAGTTGATGGCGAAGAGATCGACTCTCCTCAAGAACTTTCAAGAATCATCGGCAATAAAAATCCAAACGAAACCGTAAAGATAAAACTCGAGCGAGATAAAGATATACGCTTTGCTTCGCTCAAACTTGGCGACCAACAAAATGCTGTTATCACAGGGAAATCATCAAAATTGCTTGAGGGAGCAGAGCTTGCTAACATCACCCCGCAAATTGCAAAAAGATTAAGACTGCCGATAACCAATGGAATCGCTATCACTGCAATCAAGTCAAATAGTAAAGCACAAAAAGAAGGTTTTCAAGTTGGAGATGTTATCATACAAGTAGAAAATTCGCCGATTGGCTCCATAGAGGATCTTAGCAGATACCTTAAAAATAGCTCAAAAGGTGCAAAAAGGGTCTACATAAACCGTTATGGGGCGATTGGCCTATTGGTTGTGAGATAAAAAGGATTGACCATAATTCGCATATTACTTATAGAAGACGACTCTGAACTGGCACTGATACTAACAAATTATCTGACAAAACATGACATGGAAGTCATAGGTGCAGAAGACCCCTATATGGGGCTCTCGCTTTTAAATCAATATTCATTTGATCTCGTCATCCTTGATCTTACCCTGCCCGGTATGGATGGACTTGAAGTAATCCCTAAGATCAGAGCGACCGGAAACATCCCCATCATCATCTCCTCTGCGCGTGATGACATCACCGATAAGGTCATAGGGCTAGAGAGGGGTGCTGATGATTATATGCCAAAGCCATATGATCCAAGAGAACTTGTAACACGCATCAAGACGATT
The DNA here is from genome assembly GCA_037383745.1 of Sulfurovaceae bacterium. Taxonomy (GTDB): domain Bacteria; phylum Campylobacterota; class Campylobacteria; order Campylobacterales; family Sulfurovaceae; genus BN30871. The sequence continues at coordinate 7,865 of JARROQ010000007.1, read as the reverse complement.
TTGAGACGTACCCATATCAGCGATGAGGCATCAAAGAAAACTGAAGTGCTTTTCGAGATAGACAAAGCAGCAAATGCTATCATCTTCAAAGGGCATATGCTTGAGCTCACAGCAGCAGAGTTTGATATCCTTTCAACACTTATCAACCACAAAAACGGCTCTATCTCAAGAGAACAGCTCATCTATGATAGTGATCATATCGATGATGAGAGTTCGATCAAGAACATAGATGTGATGATATCAAGAATCAGACAAAAACTTGCAAAAATCGATAGTGAAAAAAGCTATATAAAGCCGATTCGCGGCGTAGGTTATATGTTGACAGATAGAGTATGAAAAACTTATCCGTTGGAACTTTTATTCATCTGCTCTTTTCGCTGGCGATTATCATACTCACGCTTACTATCTATTTTTTTATCTCATGGAATAACGATAAATATAAGATCGATGAAGTAAGCCACTACAAACTCATCGCTGATGCTTTTCTCTCCAATGTCCAACTCAACCCTACTGATGATCAGTTACAAAAATTTTATAAAGATTTTTCTGTCAAACCTGCCTCTATCGAAAAGGTAAAAGACGATATAGAAGATGAAGGGAAGACAGTTTTTGCAGGTCAATCGATGTTTGGTCAAGTGAGGGTATTTGAAACACCAAATGCACACTATATCTACGTGCAAAGACTGGGTTATAATCTTATGCTTCAAGATAATCGTCCAAAAAACTATACGGTTCAAATAGCCGTGGGCATAGGGATATTTCTCATCATCTTGATTGTTCTTCTCTATCTAGCAATCTTAAAAAAACTCCATCCGCTTAAAAAGCTCCATAAACAGATAGAGCGATTTGCCAAAGGAGATATACAAAGCAGAATCAACTATGTCTACAATGACGAGATAGGCAAAATCGCGAAAAGTTTTGATCATGCCATCTTGCACATCAACAGACTTATCGCCTCAAAAAATCTCTTTATGAGAAATATCATGCATGAGCTTAAAACCCCGATAACCAAAGGAAGAATTGTTGTAGAATCCATAGATGACGAGGCAACAAAAAAGATTCTCATCAGAGCATTTGATAGGATGAATGAGCTGATTAATGAACTTGCCGAAGTTGAGAGAGTTGCTATGCAAAACTTTACTCCGGATATAAAGGAGACCTCTCTTATGGAGATTGTGACAAAAGCACAAGAACTTCTTATGACGGATAAAAAACGAGTTGTTGTAGATTTTGAGGATTTTGAGCTAAAAACAGATCCTAAACTTCTTGCGCTTGCCATCAAAAATCTTCTCGATAATGGCATCAAATACAGTAGTGATAAAACCGTCAAAATAACGGCAAGTGATGGATCTATCAGCATCACATCTAAAGGTGCAGAACTCAAACATCCACTCTCTTTTTATATCGAGCCATTCTCACAAGAAGAGAAGAGAAGTAGTGGTTTTGGACTTGGCCTTTACATCGTCAACAGTATCCTAGAAAAGCTCCATTTCAAATTTAGCTATAGCTATAGCCATGGTGAAAATATATTTACGATAAAAACGCGTAAAGCAAAATCGAAACTTTAAAAAGGTTAATTATAAAATAATTAACTTTTAGCTATCATAATTCACTTTTAAAAAGCAGGGGTTTTTCCGTTTTATGAATCAATTTACACACAAGCTATATACACTCTTAGAGAGAGATGGTGATAACTACCGTATACAGTTAGCCGATGCATCACACCCTCTGTTTCAAGCACATTTTAAAAACAACCCCATACTCCCTGCAAAATTTAAAGATATCATTCAGCCTCTTGATAAGATAACTATAGTCATAAAAAGAGAAGATTCAAAGTTAAAAGTTATTTTTCAAAAAGAAAATAAAACCGCGAGCGAGATGAGCCTTGAAACAAGATAATCTATGTATACTTATCCCTGTTTACAATAACCCAAAAAGTATCAATAAGGTTGTCTCTGAAGTGCTGGCATATGATATTCCTCTCATCGTTATCGATGATGGGTCGCAAGTACCCATAGGTAACATTATAGAGTCTCAAAATGTAACCATTGTGACACATAAAACAAATCTCGGCAAAGGTGTTGCGCTAAGAAGCGGAGCTCAAAAAGCCTATGAATTAGGGTATCATTTTTGTCTTACAATGGATGGAGATGGACAGCATTTTGCAGAAGATATCCCGAAGTTTCTAGATGCTTTTAAGGCAGACGATAAACAAATGATAATAGGAGTGAGAGATTTTGATAATTGCAATCCTCCAAAATCATCGTCCATAGGCAGATTGATAGGAAATTTTTGGGTTTGGATTGAGAGTGGCACATGGGTTAAAGATACCCAAACCGGTTTTAGACTCTATCCTATAAATTTTTTATACTATAATTCTACAGCATCGAGATATGAATTCGAGATAGAAAATCTAGTAAACTTTTTGTGGGGAGGCGGCAAGATAACAGAAGTGGTGATCAAAACTGTTTATGGGGAAGATAGAGTAACTCATTTTGATAAGATCAAAGATAATCTTCACATGATTGTTTTACACACTATGCTCGTTATCAAGCGCATTTTTTTACTCAAGGGTTTTATCAAAAAAACAGAAGAAGGAACGAGTGTATGACTCTAGACATTAAAGGTGATTATATACCATTTGAGCAGGTAGTATCGGCACAAAAAATAAATCTTAGTAGTGATGTTGCATTTACTAACAAGATCGAATCGGCTCAAAAACTACTCCTAAAAGAGATCGGGGATGGGAATCCGATATATGGAGTGACAACCGGTTATGGGGACTCCGGCAAGAACTATCTTATCTGCGATGATGCGGATATTTTACAAGTCAATCTCTATAGATTTCATGGGTGTGGCATAGGAGAGATACTCACACAAGAGGAGATATTTTACACGCTGCTTATCAGGCTTATCAGCATCTCTAAAGGGCATTCCGGTGTTAGCATGGAGTTACTTCAAGCAATAACAGCACTTATCGAAAATGGCATCTACCCTGCTATCCCCTCAAAGGGCTCTGTCGGTGCAAGCGGTGATCTCACCCCGCTTTCTTATATCGCAGCAACTTTAGCGGGAGAGAGAGAAGCACTCTTTAAAGGCGAGGTAGTCCCTTCGAGTGAAGCACTTGAAGCATGTGGGCTCAAGCCTTATATTTTCAAGCCTAAAGAGGCTTTGGCAATAATGAATGGCACATCAGTGATGACCGGCATTTTGGTAGCACAACTCAAATATTTTGAAAGACTGCTTTTGAGCTTAGAGAGTTTTTGTGCCGGACTGTTTGAGGCAATGGAGGCAGATACTACAGCTATAGCGCCTTTTGTTCACGAGATTAAACCTTTTGATGGGCAGATAAAATGTGCACAGAATCTGAGAGAAAAATTGGAGGGTGCAACGCTGGTTCATGATAGATTGAGTCGATATAAAAACTTTTTTGACAGTGAACACCATAACATACAAGATAGATACTCCATACGATGTATCCCTCAAATACTCGGTGTTGCTTGGGACAATCTTAACTTAGCAAAAAAATGGGCCGAGATAGAGATCAACTCCGTAAGCGATAATCCTCTTATGAACTGCGAAGAAAATATCATCTATACAGGATGTAATTTTTATGGTGGGTATATGGCGCACGCTGCCGATACACTCAAAGTATGCCTTGCAAATATGGCAGATCTTCTCGATAAACAATTTGCACTTTTAGTTGATGATAAATTTAACAGAGGACTAGGAGAAAATCTCAAGCTCTCAGACAAATCATATCATCACGGCTTCAAAGCTATGCAGATATCGCTTAGTTCCCTCAGTGCTGATGTACTTATGCGCATGTTGCCTTCAAGTGCATTTTCAAGATCAACAGAATCGATGAATCAAGACAAGGTAAGCATGGGCACAACGGGTGCTTTGGGACTTAAAGGCGGGGTAGATGAGTTTGCATCTATGCTCTCTATCGGTATGCTTGGTATCGCTCAGGCTGTAGATATCAAAGGGGTAGAAAAATTCTCACCGTTTACTAAAGAGCTTTATGCGAAAATAAGAAAAATCTCAAAACCGCTTATCGAGGATCGAAGACTCGATAATGACATCAAAGCAATCAAAGAGAAACTACTACTTGGAGAGCTTATATGAAAAAAGTTTTAATCACAGGGGCTACAGGGGCTATCGGAGAAGCGTGTGCAAGATATTTTTCAGATAATGGGTATTTTGTTTATATCCATTATCATAGCAATCAAGCAAAAGCAGAAGCACTCGCAAAAGAACTCAGAAATGCCGAGATAGTAAAATTTGATATCGCTTCAAGCGAAGATGTTAAAAGTGCGCTCAAAGATATCGAGGTGGATATACTTGTCAATAATGCAGGAAAAACAAAAGATAAACTTTTTTTCTGGATGGACAATAATGATTGGGAAGATATCATTCAAACAAATCTCAACGGATCATTTTATGTCACAAAAGCGCTCCTTCCATCCATGCAAAAGAAACAAAATGGCGCTATCATCAATATCGCATCAGTTGCCGGAGTTGTAGGTAATGCAGGACAAGCAAACTATGCTGCAAGTAAAGGTGGAATGATCTCGATGAGTAAATCACTTGCTATTGAAGTTGCAAGACATAATATCAGAGTCAATTGTGTCGTTCCCGGCTTTGTCCACTCTGAAATGACGGCGGGTTTTAACGAAAAGGATTTTGATAAAATTATCCCGATGAAGAGATTTGGTAATGCTGTTGAGGTCGCCGAAGTTGTCTATTTCTTAGCCGATAAAGCAAGTTATATAACAGCAGAGACCATCAATATATCCGGTGGTATGGTTCGATGAGAAGAGTTGTTATAACCGGTATCGGTTTTTGCTCACCGATTGGCAATACGCTTCAAGAGGTAAAGAGTAATTTTGAACAGATGAAAAGTGGCATAAGATATATGCACGAATGGGATGATGTCAATGGTTTAGATTCTCGTATCGCAGGTGTTGTTGATAAAGATGATTTCTCGGAGATTCCTAGAAACTATCGCAGAACGATGGATAGAGTCTCGATGATGGCTGCACTCTCTCTTCAAGAGGCGATAACCCAAAGCGGATTAAGCAAAGAACAGATATCTAATCTTCGTACCGGACTCTCTTTTGGTTCGGCAATGGGTGGGCTTGAAACACTTTTTAGTTATGCTGAAAATGTTGCAGGCAACGATGGTTTTGGTCGTCAAAATGCTACAGCTTTTCTAAAATTTATGAGCCATACGGTCGCGGCAAATCTTGCTGTAATGTTTGGAATTATAGGCAGAAACATACCGACAAGTTCAGCCTGTACTGCCTCTTCACAGGCAATTGGGGCCGGGTATGAGTCTATCAAATATGGTATGAGCGATATCATGCTTGTCGGAGGATCAGAGGGATTGCACTATGTTGAAGCGGGTATTTTTGATAGTATGGCAGCAACGGCAATAGGAAAAAATGATACTCCACAAGAGGCATCAAGACCGTTTGATAAAGATAGAAATGGTCTAGTTGTTTCGGAGGGAGCAGGCGCTTTAGTGCTTGAAGAGTATGAACATGCTAAGCGTCGCGGTGCTATAATACTTGGTGAAATAGCAGGATACGCAACCGGTTGTGATGGCAATCATATTACCCTTCCTTCAGAAAGAGGCATGGAGGATGTTATGAGAAATGCGCTTTGTGATGCAAATATCGACCCAACAATGATTGGATATATTAACGCACATGCAACAGCAACCCCCAAAGGGGATATCTATGAATCTATCGCAACCAATAGAGTGTTTGGTAATAAAACTCCTATAAGCAGTATCAAGGGCTATACGGGTCATATGTTTGGTGGCGGTGGAGCATTTGAGACTATCATGTCTCTTTTTATGATGCAAAATTCGCTTCTTGTCGCAAATAAAAACTTGGATAATCTCGATGAGCAGTGTGCCGACCTTGACTACCTTCGCTCCCACAGAGAGAGTAATGTCGAGTATGTGATGAATAACAATTTCGCATTTGGCGGCATCAATACATCAATTATTTTAAAGAAATTTTAGGAGAAATATGCAATCAGATACAGCAAAAAGAGTTCAAGAAATCATAGTAGAACAATTCGAAAAAAAGCCTGAAGATGTGACTGTTGATAAAAGCTTACTTGATGATTTGGAGCTTGATAGTTTAGATATCTTTGATCTTATTTGTGCGCTTGAGGATGAATATGGATTTCATTTTGAAAGAGAGATGGAAAGCTCTATCAATACAGTCGGAGACATAATTACACAAATAGAAGTTTATTTGTCTCAAAAATGATTTTCTCTTTACTCTATATTGTCGTTGCGGTAATAGTTTACAACTATGGCGGAACGAGTATGGCAGGGTTGGCATTGTGTATCATGGGTGTCGCCAATCTATCATTTCAGCTTTGGAAAAAGAGATACAGCCTAGATGCCCTCATCTCACCTCTTCTTGCTGTTATACTAGGCGTATGTGCTTTTTTTATCCCTGATTTTATCATCATCAAGCTCTATCCGTTATTGATATCCTTAGTATTTCTACTCTTCTTTTTTTATGCCGTAATCACAAAAAAATATCCTCTTATAGGGTGGGTTGAAAAGTTTAAAAAGAGACCACTATCCAATCAAGAAACTATAGATATAAAAAAATCCCATATTTTCTGGGTTATCGTACTTGGCATAAATACCTTGATACATCTCTACTTTGCTTTATACGGAAGCGTGAATGCGTGGGCACTCTATTCATTTGCAGGCTGGTATCTATATTTTGGCATAGCGATTATCATTCAGCTCTCTTTTGTGCATCGAGAAACTCTCTCTCAGTGGTTTAGAAACATATGGGGGTATGGACTTTTTGTTTTATCTATCGCAATAGCATTTATCTTTGGGGTATCAAGCTACTATATATCCAAGATCCTATCAAAGCCAAAACCACATATTATTTTTCAGAGGATCGTAGCTAGAATGTTTCGCTTCTTCTTTAGAAACTCACCCGGAGTCAAAAAACTCTCTTTGATAAAAAGTGATGCGATTAAAAATGATAAAAGATTTACAGCCAGACTTTTAGGTGTCATAGATGGCATCGGAAATCAAGCCCTCTATATATTGTTGCAAAAATTGAGAAACGGTAGCAATGTACTAATATTCCCCGAAGGTTCTAGAAGCGTTGACGGCAAAATAGGAAATTTTAAAAATGGCGCCTTTGCACTCTCAATAAAATCAGATATCGAGGTAGTGCCTGTTTTGATATCCGGGACAAAACTTTTGGTTAAAAAAGGATCACTCAATTGGTTAGCAAATAAGAATGTAACTATAGAGGTTCAGATGTTACCGCCCGTAAAAGCCAATGCAAAAGAAGATGTCTCAAGTTTTGCAAATCGCGTAAGAGCTATGATGATTGCGTCTCAAAAAAATCATAATGATTGAACCACTGATTGGGATGATCTTTTATCACACCTTCTAGCAAATGCATATACTCTTGTGCTACTTTTGCGATGCTCTCCTCTTTGGAAAGTGATCTATCAAAAGGTGAAAGATTGTGATAATAAGATGCATATCTATAATCTCCTTTTCTTAGAGAGAAAAGAGCCGTTAGAGGGATATCTCTGTTGTATGCAACCTCAAATGGATTCCCGTTAATGAAAACCTTTTTCCCGAAAAATTCAACCTCTTGCGCCGACTCTTTTGAGAGATACCTATCTGCCATCATGCCGACTATCTCTTTTTCTTGTAGTGCCTTTGCTACTTTGATTGCAACACTCATCGAGCCTTCATGAAGATCTATGACATTAAGCTGTGGTAGATTTTTATCTTGGATAGTTTGAGAGAATTTTTTGATACTTTCTTTAATCGCTTCATACATCACCATATTGAT